>NZ_JBFRTQ010000020.1:0-72532 GCF_041474195.1 Vibrio sp. 10N.222.52.C3
TTTACAGAGTTATAAAAAAACATAAAATGCGTCACTTATGAGTTTAATTTCGACTTATTTAGCTGTTCTATCGTTTGGTTACATTTGTTACAATTTATTGAGCCCGTGAATTGTTCAACTGGTCAATTCAGAAATAGCACTTATGAGTTAGGTGAGCGATGCATAACTTGGAAAGTCGACCTTGTCCCAAAGTTGCTTTCTTAAATCATCTTGATTAGACCAATTCCCTGCTAATACCCACTCAACGAGTGCACTTGCCACGTCTGGATAGGTGACCACTTCGGCCTGTTTTTCACTGAGCCAAGCGCGCAAGATAGCCGCATCTAAAAACGTCATGGTTTGAGCTAACCCAAGGGCCTCTAGCGTCGCCACATTGCTCTGTTGTTCGAACTGTCCTTCGAGTGGTTTGAGAAGCAATTTCTTCCCCAAAGTTAGGGCTTCAGATGGCAATTCAAAGCCGCCATTTGCGACCACACCAGAGCACTGATTGAGGTCGAATTGAAAGCCCGCATGACTCAGTGGTTTGAACTCAATATTTTCAACTCGGCTATGCTCAATCACATCCGGGTGGTAACAGACAAAGTTTTGCGAAATGAACTTCATCAGCAGCTCTGAGATCGACTCAAGATCCTCAAATGGCAAATAGACCAACGTAAAATCTTGTGTTGTTTTTATTTGTTGATCACCAACCAGCGTGTGAACGATAGGCGGCAAAATCGGCTGTTCAAAGTGATACCAGTGCAAGCCAATAGAGTGCTCGGTTGGGGCGAAATGTTGAATCACTGAATGTTCAATCCAGTTGCCCCCTTCTTTGGGTACATCATAACGAAACGCATTCTGGTGGCTTATCCCAATGCATGGCACACCTTGTCTCTTAGCCGCCCATGCAGTGACAGGCTCAAAATCATTAATCACTAAATCATAAGGCGTAAGATCGATCTGGTTAATCTCACGGAGAAATCGCCAGATGTTGTTCTTCATGAATGTTTTGCCGTATTTAACCTGCCCCTGCTCGCTGTAAAAAGTTAAGCCGCTGCGGGTCTGATAGTTGCCAAACGCTTCCATCGAAAAGTATTTGCTCTCATCTCGCCCAGAGAACAGAAAATCGACATCAATATTTTGCTGACGAAAAGCGACGGCCATTGCTCTCGCTCGAGTGATGTGCCCATTTCCTGTGCCTTGTACGCCATATAAAATTTTCATGCATGTTCCTTTAAATTTACCACTTAAGCTCGGCAGTGGTTGCCAACAAAATAATTACAGGATGAAGCTGATAGCTAGGCTGGTACAAGCGATGCCCAAGGCTGCGCCAATCAGTACGTCCGTTAAAAAGTGCACACCGAGCAGGATTCGAGAGCCTGCAATCGCAGTTGCCCACACCAAGCTAAAGAGGTACAAGCTCGGATAGAAATGCCCGATTAGGGTCGCCATAACAAAAGCAGCAGCGGAATGCCCTGAAGGCAGACTGTATTTATCGGATGGCACAATATGAGAGTGAAGTAGTGAAGAGAATTCAGCTGGTCGACGGCGCTTGAGCGTATTTTTAGCAAACCAGTAAATAGGCAGTTCGATTGCGAAGGCGGTTAAGCCCACCAAAAGAAAGTCTCGACCGGTGTTGCTATCGACCAGCAGTGCAATCAAGGCAATCAAAACATAAAGGTGTCCATCTCCAGTATGAGACACCGCCTTACTGAGTGTCGCCTGTTGTCCGCTATAACGGCTCTTTAAACAGAAAACAGAAAATGCCACATCCCAGCGGACAATAGGTTCGATAGTACGCATACAATCTCCTTAACAATCCTTATTCAGTTAAGGCTCAAGTTATGCTCCTGAAATGACAGTTAAGTGACGTTTTGAATGAACTAAAATGAATTTTGAGGCGAATTGACCGCTTTCGCTAAGCAAGCTGATGAGGCCTAGAAACTGTCGATAAAAATAAAGCGACCCAAGGCCGCTTTATTCTTCTATGTTTTTACTTCTTAGTATAAGTAAGCAAACCCTACTTCTATCGTGTTAATGGTTATAGCGTTCGCTAATAATAGTAGTACTCGCAAATGATAATAGCGCTAAAGGCTATAGGGCTAATGGCTCGTGCTTTTTCACCAAACCGAAATCCGCCAATATTGCGTAAGCCGCTGGGATCATAAACAGCACCAGTAAGGTCGAGGCAAATATGCCGAATACGATCGAAATAACCAATGGCTGGATAACCTGAGCCTGTAAGCTAGTTTCCGTCAACAGCGGTAGCAAACCTGCCGCAGTCGTCATTGAGGTCAAGAATACCGCTCGGAAACGCTCACGACTGGCTTTTACCACCGAGTCATGCACGCTATCTCCCTCATCGACATGGTGACGAATGTACTGCACCAACAAAATGGAATCGTTGACCACAATCCCAGCAAGCGACACAAAGCCCATCATGCTTGGCATACTCAAAGAGTGCCCAAGTATCCAGTGTCCAACGACCACCCCAATAAAAGCGAGTGGAATCGCCAACATCACGACCACAGGCTCTAAGTAGCTTCGGAATTGATAGCTAAGAATCGCAAACACGCCAAATAAGCCGAGTAAGAAGCCTTTGCCCATAGAGGCTCCAGTCTTAGCCGCATCTTTGGCCTCCCCTTCGAAATCAAAGCGTAGACCCGGGTACTTCTGAATAAGTTTGGCGGCTTCATCTTTTTGGAACTGAGCCAAGATCGCGGATGAACTCGCTTTCTTGTTATCAATATCACCAAAGATACTGATAGTTCTCAGCCCATCAATACGCTGAATTCGCACGTAATTACGTTGGAAATCTAACGTCGCCAACGTTGCTAGCGGGATCTGACTGCCATCTGCGGTGATGATCGGGAAGTTGGCCAGCTGCTGTATGTCGCCCGCTTGCTCTTTATCAAGACGCACTTCAATCGAGATATTCTCAACACCGATTTGAATCTCATCCGCTGTCTGACCAAAGAAAGCCGCACGCAATTGGGAAGCAATCATCTGCCCATTCACATTGTAGGTTTCAGCGCCCGGACGCAGCTTCACCAAGATCTCTTCTTTACCCATGCGCATATCATCAAGCACGCCATGCACCCCATCGAACTGATTAAGGTACTCCTGAATATCCAAAGAAGCGGATTTCAATGCGCTCAGGTCATCGTGTTTGGCGCGAATTTCAATAGCACGACCGCCCGGCCCCATAGTAGGTTGCTTGAACACCAATGAAATAGGATCCGCCAAGTCACCGATATCCTCTCGCCATGCATCAATGAAATCATCGATAACCGTGTTACGGCTCTCTGCTCCACGCAGATCTAAACGCACTGTGGCTAAGTGTGGGCCTGATTCGTTGGCATCTGCGTTGGCATTAAATTGGCTAGTAATGTGCTCAACCAAGGTGTTGCCTTCTTCGACCTCTTCGCTCCACTGCGCATTTAAACGCTCGGCTGATGCAACAATCTTATCGACCACTATCTCGGTTTGAGACAGTGACGCCCCCGGCGGAAGAATAATACGCGCCTCGGCAATATCACCATCCAGCTCTGGGAAAGGTTGAAACTTAACAACACCACCAGCAATCAAGGCGACTGAAAGCAACAACAGCGTAATCACTCCGCCCATAAAGGCGTAGCGGAAGGTCACGACTTTCTCAACCATGTTCATCAAAGTGGTATTACGGAAGTTCTCAAACTTCTCAAGCAACACCACTTTAAAGCGCAGCGCTGGCTTGTCATTTTTTTCTTTGTGTAATGAATGAGATAGGTGATTAGGTAGAATCAGGAAGGCTTCAATCAAGCTCAACGACAGCACCAAAATCAATACTTGAGGAACGGCCTTAAGCACAGCGCCCATCTCGCCATCAAGAAACAGTAAGCTACCGAAAATACACACCGTGGTTAAGAAAGAAGACAGTACTCCGGGAAGCACTTTCTTAACGCCGTTGTACACCGCATCATCGACGCTTTGTCCCCTATCTAAGTGGGAGGCTATCGATTCGGCTATCACGATGGCGTCATCCATCATAATACCGATTGCCATTAACAACCCGACCAGCGACATAATGTTGATCGACAAACCAAGGTTGGCCATTAAGAACAAGCCACCAAGGAAGGCCACTGGCAACCCTGCCGCCACCCAAAATGAATAACGTAAGCTGAAGAACAGCCACATGGTGGCGAACACCAGCACAATACCTTGCCAGCCATTGCTCACCATCATGGTTAGACGATCCCAAAGCACAGATGAGAGATCGTTGGTCATTTGTAGTGTCACGCCATCAGGAGCAATCGCGCTTTGATCTTCAACGAATCGTGTTACGTTCTCTTTGATTCGCAGCGCATCGTCTTCTTTGTTCTTACTGATCTTAAGCAGCGCCGAAGGCTTGCCATCAAATAACACCTTCTGTTCATCCAGCTCAAAGCGGTCGGTTATTTTGGCTATGTCTCTCAAACGGATCACCGAGCCATTAGGCGCAGAACCAACCACGATACTTTCAAGTTCAACCGGTGTGATTCGTCTCTCGTCGAAGCGAATCAGGAAGTTTTTATCTGGTGTTTCAACGTTACCACTCGGCAGTTTTACATTCTGTCGACCAATTTGATCCGCGATATCACCGACACTCAAACCCAACTGACGAATAGCTTGGGTATCCAGTTCCACTCGATATTGATGATCCGAGAAGCCGCTAACCTCGACCAAAGAGACATCGTAATCAAGCTTCATGGTGCGCTTAAGATCTTCCGCGTAGGCCTTAAGTTCTGGCCACGACGTTTCGGCTGTTATAGCGATATCGACAACCGGTTCATTCCAATCTAGTTCTTGAACAACAGGCGATTCAATCTCAGTTGGGAAATCATTGATCGAGTTGATCTGGGTTTGCACATCCACCAGCATTCGGCCGATGTCCGCTTTTTCATTTAACTTTAGAATTAAACGAGCGCTGCCTTCGATGGCTTCACACTGAGTTTCTTCAATGTTGGCTAAGCCGTCTACTGCATCTTCCATTCGCACACACAAGCTCTCTTCCACTTCTTGTGGAGAGGCGCCGGGATAAACAATCGCAGCCATAATGTAAGGCGGATCGTAAGCGGGGAAGGTTTCACGTTTGATGGTTGATAGTGAGCTTATACCCAAGATCAACAACCCAAGCATCAACAAGTTTGCTGCTGTTGGGTGCCGAGAGAAAAACTTGATCATGACGCACTCTCCTGAGTATCTGATTCAAGCTCAGCCTCTTCAGAGTTGGACTCTCTCAGTAACATGCCTTCAATGGCTGGTAATAAGTCATTGAGAACCAGTTTGTCGCCCGTTTGAAGCTCCCCGTTCACAACCACTTGGTTGTCTCTACGATAAAGCACTTCAACATTCACCATTTTCAGACGAGAGTTATCGTCCATTAGATAAATTTTGTCACCATGTAGCGCTCGTTCAGGCAACACCCAACTTAGATTCGCGACACCTTCAATCTCAGCTTTGACAAACATACCGTTAACCAAAGGCGTCGCGCTGTCTGGTTGCAATTGTGAGTAATCTTGAGCGATCTCGAGAATAATCCCCGCCGTCGCTTGGTTTTCATCAACTGTTTCGCTGATTCTTGCCACCTTCGCTGGCCAACTGAGGTTCAGGTTGCCGCTGTTAAGTTGAATGCTTGCTTTGATTGGCGCTTCATAAGGATTAGGGATTCCTGCAGCATCGCGAGGAAATTGGTTAAAGCTGGAGGCTAAAGTTTGCATATCGTGAATAGAAAGTTGCGCCTCTACTTCCATGACATTAATCCCGTGAGCAATAAACATCTCCTGCTGAAGGTTAACTACTTGATTTTGTTCGATATCAACCTGAGCAATTCGCATCGCTCTTGGCAAAGTGATCGTGGTCTTATCGAGAGAGCGCTGCGCCTCTTTTACCTTAGACACGTTGACCTTAATCACCGCTTCCGCAACACGCTTTTCATCTGGCATCAACGCGATTTGGTTCGCGATATCTAATACCAACTTCTGCTGAGACAATGCGCTTTGTTGTTGCAGGTCGACATCCGATTGAGAGGTGAGCCCTTTCTTACGCAGATCCTGTTTACGTTGTAGCTCTTTATTGCTGATCACCAAACGATTCTTTTCGATCTTAAGAGTCTGATTAAGGTTGTCTTCTTCTTGATTCAATTTCGCTAATGAGGTTTGGCTTGATTTTAGATCCGCCTCTGCTTGTATCAGTTTCAATTCGTAATCCAATGGATCAACCTTGAGCACGACCGTTCCTGCAGGGATCACCTGGCCTTTTTCAAGATCTGGATGTCGATACACGATCTGTCCTGTCACCTCAGCAATCGCTTTCCATTCAACTTTAGGCACTACTTTGCCAAAGCCGACCGCTAACGGCGCTATCAGTTGTTGTTCTAGGCTCACAGTATCAACTAAGCGAGCCCTATCACCCGCAGGTTTGGTTGGAAGATCCGGCTTCAAGTTAATCGCGGCGACAAGGCCAATAACACCAACCGAAAGTGCTGGAAAGAAGAGTAGTTTTTTATTTATTTTCATTATCTTTGGTCCTGCACGGAAGAAGGGCTCGGTGCGTTAATAAAGCCTTCAGTCATCAATTGAATGTTGTGTTCGATTAAACGATTAAGAAATTCTTCATTAATCTCAATCCCATGAATTGCCAATAAAGGCGGCGGAGCGATGAAAGGAAACACCATCAAGCTTACATACGAAATACGGCACAATTTTGGATCCATGTTCTGTTTTAAGATGCCTTGTTCAACCAACTTTTCAAAAATGACATCTTGGGCTGGCTTTGCAACATCGAGGAAAACCTTTTCGAGCAACTCTCTTTGCACTTCAGAGGGAGGCATATTCATCACTTGGGCTATCAAGCGAGGAAACTTCGGCACTTTGACCATCTCTTTGTAGTAAGTCCGCATTAAATCAAGAAAGTTCTCATGACTGCTTTCATCAACGAGTCTCTGCATTTGTAATTGCATAGGGCGTAATGTTTCACGCAGCATCGCCTCAAACAATCCGGCTTTACTGCCAAAGTAATAGCGAATCATCGCAATATTCACACCCGCTCGCTCAGCAACTAAGCGAGTCGATACCTTGTCGTACGGTTGAACCACGAACAGATCTCGAGCGTGCTCAATGAGTAACTGCCGTACATCTAGATTCTGTTGAGGTCGCCCTGCTTTACGCGCTGCCATCACTGAGACCTATCCCTATAATTAATCACACGATTAATTATAGGGATAAATCGACATGGTTGTAGAAGATTAATTACTCACTATTTAATCAAATGATTAATTAATTTAGCCGCCCTTTTAATTTTATTGGTGAATCGTTCCATCAAAAAGATTTACTACAAAGTTTTAACCTACACATAAGCCAAACGATAAACTAACCACCCAGTACGAAACACTCAATCAGCCGATAACACCAATAAACAACACGCAAGCAGCACAAACCAAACCAAAACACCGCTAATGTATGCTGATATTGGATTTTCTTGTTTGACGCTCAGAATAAATTACGGTACATATGGTGTTAACAGTTTATTTACGGATATTTGTGTAATGATTTTTTCTTCTTCTCGACTGCTGAAACTTCTCCTTATCGTGAACCAATCGCGCGGGTAAGTTGTGGGTCAAGAACTACACAAATATTAAAACCCGCGCTGAGCGGGTTTTTTTGTAACTGGCACTTTTAAAAGAACATCATTCTTAATAATAATTTGGATAGCAATCGATTCATTATCGATATAAGGAAGCACCCATGAACGATCAAGTGATAATTTTTGACACGACCTTACGTGATGGCGAGCAAGCGTTGGCAGCAAGCCTTACGGTAAAAGAGAAATTACAGATCGCTTATGCACTTGAACGACTGGGTGTAGATGTTATTGAAGCGGGTTTCCCTGTGTCATCGCCAGGCGATTTCGAATCAGTACAAACCATCGCAAAAAATATTAAAGATAGCCGTATCTGTGCGCTTTCTCGTGCAGTTGCAAAAGATATCGATGCCGCTGCAGAAGCGCTAAAAGTGGCTGAGCAGTTCCGTATTCATACCTTCATTTCTACATCGACGGTTCACGTTCAAGACAAATTACGCCGCAGCTACGACGATGTTGTCGAGATGGCAGTGAAAGCGGTAAAGCATGCGCGCAACTACACTGACGATGTTGAGTTCTCTTGTGAAGATGCCGGTCGTACACCTATCGACAACCTATGTCGTATGGTTGAAGCGGCAATCAACGCGGGCGCGAAAACCATCAACATTCCAGACACAGTGGGCTACACAGTACCTAACGAGTTTGGTGGCATTATCAAAACGCTATTTGATCGCGTTCCAAACATCGACCAAGCAATCATCTCTGTTCACTGTCACGATGACTTGGGTATGTCGGTTGCTAACTCAATTGCTGCGGTACAAGCCGGTGCTCGTCAAGTTGAAGGTACTATTAACGGTATCGGTGAGCGTGCGGGCAACTGTTCTTTAGAAGAAATCGCAATGATCATCAAAACTCGCCAAGAGTTACTAGGTGTTCATACTGGTTTGAATCATCAAGAGATTCACCGTACCAGTAAATTGGTTAGCCAGCTTTGCCATATGCCAATTCAAGACAACAAAGCAATCGTTGGTGCTAACGCGTTCAGCCACTCTTCAGGTATCCACCAAGATGGCATGCTTAAGAACAAGAACACTTACGAGATCATGACACCTGAGTCTATTGGCTTGAAAAACAAAGCATTGAACCTAACAAGCCGCAGTGGTCGTGCAGCCGTTAAGAGCCACATGGACGCAATGGGCTACAAAGACAATGAGTACAACCTAGATTCATTGTACGAAGACTTTTTGAAACTGGCTGACCGTAAAGGCCAAGTATTCGATTACGACCTAGAAGCACTAATGCACTTCGCAAATCTACGTGACGAAGATGACTTCTATAAACTTAACTACCTAAGCGTACAATCTGGTAGTGTTATGTCTACCACTAGCATCAAGCTGCAATGTGGTGATGAAGAGAAATGCGAAGCGGCTGTCGGTAACGGACCTGTTGATGCTTTATACCAATGTATCTACCGCTTAACGGGTTACGAAATTGCATTGGATAAATTCGACCTTACCGCGAAAGGTGAAGGCGAAGATGGCTTAGGCCAAGCTGATATTATTGCTAACTATAAAGGCCGTAAGTACCACGGTACGGGCGTTTCAACGGATATCGTTGAGGCCTCTGGTCAGGCGCTACTGCACGTTATTAATAGCATTCAACGCGCAGACACCATTGCTGAAATGAAACAGCAAAGAATCGCAACAGTTTAAACACCCAATAACAGAGCCCTAGAGCCGATGTTATTGGCTTTAGGGACAAAATTTAAAACGAGCGAAAGAGCTCAGTAACAAGAATTAAAGGATTAACATGACTGATAAATCATACAAGATTGCCGTACTACCTGGTGATGGCATTGGCCCAGAAGTAATGCAGCAAGCACACAAAGTGCTAGACGCGATTGAAAAGAAGCATGCGATTAGCTTTTCTCGTGAAGAGTATGATGTTGGTGGTATCGCAATTGATAACCACGGCTGTCCACTTCCAGAAGCGACAGTAACAGGCTGTGAAGAATCTGACGCAGTACTATTTGGCTCGGTTGGCGGCCCTAAGTGGGAACACCTGCCACCAAACGATCAACCAGAGCGTGGTGCCCTACTTCCTCTCCGTAAACACTTCCAACTGTTCTGTAACCTACGTCCTGCACAAATCCACAAAGGTCTAGAGTCTTTCTCGCCTTTGCGTGCTGACATTTCAGGTAACGGCTTCGACATCGTTGTAGTTCGTGAGCTAACAGGCGGCATCTACTTCGGCCAACCTAAAGGTCGTGAAGGCGAAGGCGCAACTGAGAAAGCTTTTGATACCGAGGTTTACCACCGCTACGAAATCGAGCGTATTGCAAAGATTGCTTTTGAATCTGCACGCCTACGTAACAAAAATGTTTACTCAATCGATAAAGCAAACGTTCTGCAGAGCTCTATCTTATGGCGTGAAGTGGTTGAAGAGATCGCTAAAGATTACCCAGATGTAACGCTAAACCACATGTACATCGACAACGCGACCATGCAGCTAATCAAAGACCCGTCTCAATTTGACGTAATGCTATGTTCAAACATCTTCGGCGACATCATTTCTGATGAGTGCGCAATGATCACTGGTTCTATGGGTATGCTTCCTTCTGCAAGCTTGAACGAAAGCAACTTCGGTCTATATGAACCAGCAGGAGGCAGTGCACCAGACATCGCAGGTAAGAACATTGCAAACCCAGTTGCACAAATTCTTTCTGCAGCGCTAATGCTTCGTTACAGCCTAGGCGAAGAAGCGGCAGCACAAGATATTGAAACAGCGGTATCTAAAGCACTTTCAGCAGGCGAGCTAACAGCTGACCTTGCAGGCGACAAACAAGCGCTAACCACCTCTGAAATGGGTGACAAGATCGCTGAGTACATCTTAGCTTCATAAGCATAACGCTCTTAAGAAAGTACATAAGAATAATATCAAGCCAAGTCATCCAGAGTGCCTGACTTGGCTAGAAACAAACACTGGGACTGATGCTCCCAAGGAAGAAAAGCTATGTCGACAAACCAGCACGCAAAAACCTTATACGAAAAAGTTTATGACGCTCACGTTGCGGTTGCAGCGAAGGGCGAAACACCAATTCTTTATATCGATCGTCACTTAGTTCACGAAGTAACGTCACCTCAAGCATTTGATGGCTTGCGTGAGAAAGGCCGCAAAGTTCGCCAAGTTGGCAAGACTTTCGCGACCATGGATCACAACGTATCGACACAAACTAAAGACATCAACGCTTCTGGTGAGATGGCTCGTATCCAAATGGAAACGCTATCGAAGAACTGTGAAGAGTTTGGTGTCACGCTTTACGATCTAAACCACAAATACCAAGGTATTGTGCACGTAATGGGTCCTGAGCTAGGTATTACGCTACCGGGCATGACCATCGTATGTGGTGACTCGCACACGGCTACACACGGTGCATTTGGTTCACTAGCATTTGGTATCGGTACTTCAGAAGTGGAGCACGTTCTAGCAACCCAAACGCTAAAACAGGCTCGCGCTAAAACCATGAAGATCGAAGTAAAAGGCAAGGTTGCTCCCGGCATTACAGCCAAAGACATCGTGCTAGCGATCATCGGTAAAACAACGGCGGCTGGCGGTACTGGCTACGTGGTTGAATTCTGTGGTGAGGCGATTACCGACCTTACAATGGAAGGCCGTATGACGGTATGTAACATGGCTATCGAGCTGGGCGCTAAAGCTGGCCTAATTGCACCGGATGAAACCACCTACGAGTACATCAAAGGTCGTAAGTTCTCTCCAGAAGGCGAAGACCTAGAAGCAGCAATCGAATACTGGGATACGTTAAAAACCGATGCTGATGCAGAATTCGATGCAGTTGTTACATTAGATGCGGCAGACATCAAACCACAAGTCACTTGGGGTACCAACCCAGGTCAGGTTATCTCAGTAGACACACCAATCCCTGCACCAGAAAGCTTCGCAGACCCTGTAGAAAAAGCATCAGCTGAAAAAGCGCTGGCTTACATGGGTCTTGAAGCCGGTAAATCTCTATCTGATTACAACGTAGATAAAGTGTTCGTGGGTTCTTGTACTAACTCTCGTATCGAAGACATGCGTGCAGCAGCAGCGGTAGCGAAAGGCCGTCAAGTAGCGAAACATGTTCAAGCGCTTATCGTTCCGGGTTCAGAGCAAGTTAAAGCACAAGCTGAGGCTGAAGGCCTAGATAAGATCTTCATCGAAGCAGGCTTTGAATGGCGTTTACCGGGTTGCTCTATGTGTCTTGCGATGAACAACGACCGTCTAGGTCCACAAGAGCGCTGTGCTTCTACATCAAACCGTAACTTTGAAGGTCGCCAAGGCCGTGATGGTCGTACGCACCTAGTTAGCCCAGCAATGGCAGCCGCAGCGGCTATCGCTGGTCACTTTGTCGATATTCGTGAACTTTAATTAGGGGATTTAACATGTCAGGTTTTCAACAACACACCGGATTAGTCGTTCCTCTAGATACGGCCAACATCGATACTGATGCGATCATTCCAAAGCAGTTTCTACAGAAAGTAAACCGCATCGGTTTTGGTAAGCACTTGTTCCACGATTGGCGCTTCCTAGACGATGCAGGCCAACAGCCAAACCCTGATTTTGTAATGAACGAAGCTCGCTACCAAGGCGCTTCAATTCTTTTAGCTCGTGAAAACTTCGGTTGTGGTTCATCTCGTGAACACGCACCGTGGGCGCTTGCCGATTACGGTATCCAAGTAATGATCGCACCAAGCTTTGCCGACATTTTCTACGGTAACTCGATCAACAACCAAATGGTGCCAGTTCGATTGACTGAGCAAGAAGTGGATGAGCTATTCCAATTCGTTGAAGCGAATGAAGGTGCAGAAATTACGGTTGATCTAGAAGCAATGAAAGTCAGCGCGAACGGCAAAGAGTACTCGTTTGAAATTGATGAGTTCCGTCGTCACTGCTTACTGAATGGTTTAGATAATATCGGCCTTACACTTCAACATGCCGATAAGATCTCAGAGTTTGAAGCTAAGATTCCTAGCTTCCTAAAATAATGAGACGTTTCTGAATAAATCTAAAGGTTGGCCAAGTGCCAACCTTTTTTATTTGGCTAAGCTTTTAACTTAACTTCATATGTTTATTTAAATGAAGGGCAATGAAAGAAAATGGTAAGCCTTAAGGTCTTAGTAGTCAGTCATCAGGAGAATGCCATGAAACAACTACTTTTTATTGTCAGCCTACTTTTCTCAACCTTAGCTTGGTCTGCGCCTAAGTCCGATCTTTGGCCATACTGGAACCAAAGCGACGAAACCAAACTAGAACAGGTATCTCATCAAGATTGGCAGCAATTCCTCGATAGCTACTTGGTTAAACAGGGGCAAAATACGTTAGTTCGCTATAAAGCAGTGAACACCGCCGATAAAACAAAGCTTAAACAATACATCAAGCAACTCGAACAGGTGAATCCGCTCGACTATTCAAAAGCGGAGCAGTATGCCTATTGGGTTAACCTATACAACGCCGTGACTGTCGATTTGATTCTTGATGCCTACCCGATCAAATCCATAACTAAACTTGGCGGACTATTTAGTTTCGGTCCGTGGGGAGATGATGTGGTAGTCGTTAATGGGAAATCACTGACACTCAATGACATTGAACACCGAATCCTAAGACCAATTTGGCAAGATCCTCGCACGCATTATGCAGTGAACTGTGCCAGCCTAGGTTGCCCTAACTTACAACCTGACGCTTTTACCTCTAAAAATACTGAAGCCTTGCTAGAGCAAGCTGCAACTGAGTTTGTAAGCAGTGACAAAGGCGTGATGGTTACAAACAATAAGCTTCAACTATCATCGATTTACGAATGGTTTGCTGTGGATTTTGGTACGAAGAAACAGCTTATTCAGCACTTAGAACAATATCGAATTGAAGCAGTAACCAATACTCAAAACATCAGTTATGAATACGATTGGTCGCTCAACCAAGCAAACTAGCTCTAAGGCTAAAGTTGATCACTAAAGTAAAAAAGAGGCGAGAGGTTTTTATTAACCTCTAGCCTCTTCTCAATTCTTTGACCGTATTTCTACAATTAAAAGCTTGAGCCCGGTTGCTGCAAGAACTCAATCTCTTCGGGAGTCGAAGCTCGCCCTAACACCTCATTACGGTGCGGATAGCGACCAAATCGCTCAATGATAACCTTGTGCTTAAACTCAAAGTCCAGATTATGCTCTAATCCCGTTTGAGAAAAGAGTTCCACGGCTTGTTCATGGACTAACAAAGATTCACTGTGCATATAAGGCATATACAGGAAGCTTTTCTGTTGCTCGTTAAGCTGGTGATCAAAACCACCCGCTACCGCCTCTTGGGCTAGAGCCAACGCCATCGGATCAGCAGAAAATGCTGTCGGACTTTTTCTACCAATATTTCGAGAAAACTGATCAAGTACGATAATCTCAGCCAATCGTCCTTGCGCAGTTTGGCGCCACTCAAATAGCTCGCCTTGAATGGCTGCTTTATGCAATTCAGAAAATCGAGACTCTATCAAAGTGTCAATCTCGGCGCCGCCAGTAAACCAATCTTTAGGCGTCAACTCATCGAACCAAAACTCTAGAACATCCTGATACGTTACCGTCATATAATTCCCTTTAATAAAAAACCGAGTAACTTTGTAATTACTCGGTTTAGTGTTCAATTACTTAAAACCTTTTACTTTCTTTATCAGGTCATAAGCATTCTGAATTTCTTGCGATTTCTCTTTCGCAACATTCATCATCTCAGGCGGTAAGCCCTTCGCCATCAGTTTATCTGGGTGATGTTCATTCATCAGCTTGCGGTAGGCTTTCTTCACCTCTTTACCGTCAGCACTTTCACTCACACCAAGAACCTTATATGCGTCGCCAAGTTGGTTCTGTTGCGAAGCCTGTTGCCAACCTGATGATTGCCCATGACCCTGATGGCCACCAAAGCTTCCACCTTGCTGTTGGAAACGGAACGCAGCTTCTTGCATCTGCAAGCGGCGTTCTAGTTGTGCTGCCGAAAACCCAAGCCCTTGCGCTATTTTATGCAGAACTTGACGTTCACTCGGGTGCAAACTTCCATCCGCAAATGCGGCAGATACCTGAAGCTCTAGAAAGAACTGCAGAAGATCAAAACGACCACCCGATGAGATTTTAACTCGCTCAAGTACGTCGTTCAGAGGGAAGTCGCTCTCTTTGCCGTCACGGAATGCATCTTGCGCTGCTTTACGCTGTTCGCCATGCAGGTTCATACGCTCCATCATGGTAGAAGCGAGTTGAATCTCTTCTGGCGTTACCTGCCCTTTCGCTTTAGCAACGTGCCCCATAACCGCAAAAGCGGATTTAAAAAACTCGTTCTGTCTTTCTGCTTGGCTTGGACCTCGACCAAAACCAGAGCTATTGAAGCCTGATTGGTTCAATCCGCGAGCTTTATCGAATTGGTGTCCTAAAAACAGACCAAAAACTAAACCGAGTGGCCCTCCAAATAAAAAGCCAAAAAACGCGCCCAAAATTTTGCCAAATATTTGCATTATGTGTTCTCTATCTATGAATTTTATCTGAGTAATGCTGTCTGATGATGCTGAATGCTATTATTTCCTTTATCATAAGGAAAATGCTTTATTAATTGGATTGATACTAGATCAACCCTTCACCTAGTGACACAGGATAGTTCAACTTCATGCAATCTTTTTCCCGCACCTTGTTAGCCGCGTCTATAAGTACGGCGTTATACGTGTCGACAACTCAAGCTGAAACAATCACCGATAGTAGTGTGCAGGAAATGCCCTCTATAGATCAATGCTTGATCGAGCCCGCTGCAGAAAACGAGACACAGCTACCCGCTCATGTTGAGTCAGAACGCTTAGAAGCTATCAATGGTGACAAGGCAATATACTCAGGTGACGTAGTCGTTACGCAAGGGAACAAGACCATCCTTGCAGATAACGTAACCCTGCACCAACAAGAAAATATCGTTGTAGCTGAAGGCAACGTAAACTTTAGTGATGGTCAAATCAAATCTATCTCAGACAGAGCGACCAATAATCTAAATACCGATCAAATCGAACTAGAGAACACCCAATACCAGTTTCTTTGTGAACCAGGCCGAGGAGATGCCCAATATATATCCCGCACTGGTAAAGCGGTTTATACCATGGAAGATGGATCTATCACTTCTTGCCCACTGGGTGATAAGTCATGGAGGCTAAAAGCTTCTAGTATCGAGCTAGACCAAGATGAAGAACAAGCCACATTCTACAACCCACGTTTTGAGATTCTAGATGTTCCTGTTTTCTACATGCCATATCTCACTGTTCCAGTAGGAGATAAGCGTAAAACTGGCTTTTTGTACCCTACGATTTCGTACGGTTCAAGTGACGGTTTCGAAACCGAAATACCTTTCTATTGGAATATAGCACCAAACTACGATCTACTTTTCACAACTAAATATATGGCCGAGCGTGGAACACAACTAAACAATGAGTTCCGTCATTTAAGTGATTTTGGTGAAAGTAACTTAAAGTTCGAGTTCCTAGAAAGTGATGATAAATATCCAGAACAAGGCAGTCGTTGGGGCGGGCAGTTCAACTTTGAAGGGATCTATCAACAAGCATGGAAGTTTGACATCGACTATTCAAAGGTTAGTGATGTTAATTATTTTTCAGACGTGGATTCGAACATAGGTAATCGTGAAGATGGTCAACTAATGCAGTCTGGCCAAATAAGTTATCGAGCATTGAATTGGGATGCTTCTCTCGCCGTTCGTGACTTCCAAGTACTCACCGATGGAAATACCCAAGCTTATCGCTTAATGCCACAGCTAACGTTTAACTATTACGCTCCTATTATATGGGACTCTGTAGAGGTTGATATGATTAGTCATGTCTCTCAATTTGATACAGATGCAAAAGGAAAACCGACAGCAACACGATTGCACATAGAACCAGGGTTAAAAGTACCACTAAGCACAACCTGGGGAACATGGACAACCGAGGCTCGCCTACTTGGAACATACTATAACCAAGATTTAAATGGCGTAGATGCAGAATATTTAGAGCTGGAAGAAAGCGTTAGCAGGGTTATTCCTGAGTTTAGAACTCACGCAGGTTTAGTGCTTGAGCGTGACACTAGTTACTTAAATGGTTATACACAAACTCTAGAACCTCAAGTTCAGTACCTTTATGTTCCAGAACAAGACCAAAGTGATATAGGCCTGTATGACACTACACTTCTACAAACAGATTATTATGGTCTTTTTAGAAGTCGTAAATACAGCGGCGTCGACTATATAGCAGCAGCAAATCAAGTCAGTTATGGAGCATCCTCACGTTTCTTTGATGACGAATACAAAGAACGACTTAATATCTCTTTTGGTCAAATTTTTTATATCGATAAAGAAACAAAGCAATCATCTGGCAGCAACGATTCATCAGAAAACTCTAATTATTCATCCTGGGCTGTTGAGGTCGATTTTAACTATGATGACTACCTTTTTTACCATGGCGGCGTTCAATACGATATCGACTCAGCAGAAATGCAATTAGCCAATAGTACGATTGAATATCGTATCGACAATAACGGTTTTGTTCAGGCTAATTATCGTTATGTTACTAAAGAGTATATTGATGCTAACGTTGGTGAATCAATCAACAATATCGATGATATTACACGTGAAGGCATTTCACAGGCAGGTATTGTGAGCGGATACCAATTTACTCCGAAGTGGTATGCAAGCGCTCAGTATTATCATGATCTGAATGAAAACATCGCTATCGAGTGGTTAGCAAACCTACGCTATAAAGATGACTGCTGGTATGTAGGAGTTACCTACAGCAACGAACTCCGAAGCTGGACTGGTAATGGCTACTCAGACATAAATGCTGATCCTGTTTACGAAAACAACTTTAGTGTTAATTTTGGTATTGTAGGCTTCGGTACATCTGCTGGATCTGGGTCAAACGTTTCGGGCTTCGATAGCTCAGGAAACTCTTTAGAGTACGGTCGCCCATTCTTCTTAAACAACTAATTTTCTTTACTGATAAAACATCAGTAAATTTAAAGGATTACACATGACATTGTGGAAACGCACATTAATTGCTATCGCAGCGACTTGTACTTTATCAACAAGCTTTGCAGCGCCAGTCGAGCTAGACAGCGTAAAAGTTATCGTTAACGAAGGCGTTATCTTACAAAGCGACATCGATGCTTCGATGAAGACGCTGCGCGCAAACGCTAAGAAAAGCGGGCAAACATTGCCATCGCAAGATGTGCTCAATGAGCAAGTACTAGAAAAACTGATCATCGATACTATTCAAACTCAAGAAGCAGAACGTATCGGTGTTCGTATTGATGATGCTCGACTTGATCAAGCAATTGAAGGTATCGCTAAAGACAACAACCAAACGGTAGAACAACTTACCGCATCGGTTGCTGAAGAAGGCCTTAGCTACAATGCATTTCGAGAGCAAGTAAGAAAAGAAATTGCGGCAAGTGAGGCTCGCAATGCTCTAGTTCGCCGTCGTATTAACATCCTTCCTGCAGAGGTCGATAACCTAGCGGATATCTTAGCGCGGGAGACTAACGCAACCGTTCAATACAAGATTGGACACATTCAACTTCGCTTCAATGATGACCAAACCAAAGAAGAGCTAGAAGCCCAAGCTAAAGAACTTGTCGAAGAACTGAACTCAGGCAAAGATTTCAGCACCATGGCATATACTTACTCTAAGGGTCCTAAAGCGCTGCAAGGTGGTGATTGGGGTTGGATGCGTAAAGAAGAGATGCCAACCATTTTTGCTGACCAGATCAAAATGCAAAATAAAGGCAGCATCATCGGTCCTTTCCGTAGCGGTGTAGGTTTCCACATTCTAAAAATTGAAGATGTGAAAGGCTTAGAAACCGTAGCAGTAACGGAAGTGAATGCTCGTCATATCTTGATTAAGCCAACCGTAATCTTGAGTGACGATGGCGCGAAAGAACAACTTGAAAAGATCACGCGCCGCGTAAACGCAGGTGAAGCGAGCTTTGGCGACCTTGCACAGCAATACAGCCAAGATCCAGGTTCTGCAGTACAAGATGGTGAGCTAGGCTACCAAACACCAGATTTGTATGTACCAGAATTCAAACACCAAGTAGAAACGCTACCAGAAGGCAAAATCAGTGCGCCATTCAAAACCGTACACGGTTGGCACATTGTTGAAGTACTAGACCGTCGCGAAGTCGACCGTACCGATTCAGCTTTGAAAAACAAAGCTTACCAAATTCTATTTAACCGTAAATTCAACGAAGAAGCTGGTGCTTGGCTACAAGAAGTAAGAGCAAGTGCCTTTGTTGAGATGGTTGAGGACGACCAAGATGACAACAACTAAACGTATTGTCATAACCGCAGGTGAACCAGCAGGGATAGGCCCAGATTTAACTTTGGCTCTATCTCAAGAAAGTTGGCCTCATCAACTCGTGGTTTGTGCTGATAAAACACTGCTATCCGAGCGAGCTAAAATTCTTGGTATCGAAGTCGATCTTCTGGACTACGATGCAAATGCAGCTAAGCAACCGCAACGCGCTGGCACACTGGTAGTGAAACACGTTCCACTTGCTAAAACGGCAGTTGCAGGTCAACTCAATGAGGCTAATGGTCATTACGTATTAAATACTTTAGAAACCGCAGCAATTGGCTGTATGAATGATGAATTTGATGCTATTGTCACCGGCCCCGTTCACAAGGGTGTAATTAACCGAGCTGGCGTTGCTTTTAGCGGCCATACCGAGTTCTTTGCAGAGAAGTCCAATACACCACTGGTGGTGATGATGTTGGCAACTGAAGGGCTGCGTGTTGCGCTAGTAACAACGCACATCCCACTAGCTTATGTATCTCAAGCTGTGACCGAAGACAGATTAGAGCAAATTATTGCTATTCTAAATAAAGACTTGGTTGAAAAATTTGCTATTGAGAAACCAACTATCTATGTGTGTGGCTTGAATCCACATGCTGGTGAAGATGGTTGTTTAGGGCGTGAAGAGATTGAAACTATCACCCCGACGCTAGAAAAAATTCGCCAAAAAGATGGCATCAATTTAGTTGGCCCATTGCCAGCAGACACCATCTTTAATGAAAAATATTTGCAAGATGCAGATGCTGTTTTAGGTATGTATCACGACCAAGTACTCCCGGTATTGAAATACAAAGGGTTTGGTCGCTCAGTGAACATCACGCTTGGCTTACCGTTTATTCGCACATCAGTCGACCACGGTACCGCCTTAGACTTGGCAGGGAAAGGCCAAGCCGATACAGGGAGCTTTAGAACAGCGCTCACGCACGCCATTGAATTAGTAGAGAAAAAGCAATGAGAAATGATGTCCACTTAGGGCACAAAGCGCGTAAACGTTTTGGTCAAAACTTCCTTAACGATCCATATATTATTGATGGCATCGTATCGAGTATTAACCCACTACCAGGTCAAAACTTGGTAGAGATCGGTCCTGGTCTAGGCGCAATTACTGAGCCTGTGGGTAAGCTTGTCGATAAATTTACTGTTATCGAATTGGATAGAGACCTTGCAGAACGTCTTCGTAACCATCCAGATCTTGCGGACAAGCTAACGATCCGTGAAGGCGATGCGATGAAGTTCGATTTCCAAGAACTGGTTAAGCCAAACAATAAGCTACGCATCTTTGGTAACTTGCCATATAACATCTCTACACCATTGATGTTCCACCTTTTTGAATTCCATAAAGACGTGCAAGACATGCACTTTATGCTTCAAAAAGAAGTGGTTAACCGTCTAGCTGCTGGCCCTGGCAGTAAAGCTTACGGTCGTCTTACTGTAATGGCTCAATACTACTGTAAAGTAACGCCTGTGTTAGAAGTTCCACCAACGGCCTTCGTTCCGCCACCGAAAGTAGACTCAGCAGTCGTGCGCCTACAGCCATACGAAGTGCTGCCTTATCCGGCAAAAGATCTGAAATGGCTAGATCGCGTATGTCGTGAAGGCTTTAACCAACGTCGTAAAACAGTTCGTAACTGCTACAAGAGCTTAATCGATAAGGAAGTGCTTGAAGAGCTAGGTATCAACCCAAGCATGCGTCCTGAGAACTTAACGCTCGAGCAGTTTGTCGACATGGCAAACTGGTTGTACGACAGTCATAACGCTGACAAATAAATAAAAAAGGCTCCTACACTTCGGTTAGGAGCCTTTTTTATGTAATACTTTAATTACATTAAGTATATCAACAACAAAAGGTGCGAATATGGATATATCTACGCCTTGTATCAAATGCCAGGTTCACTCTAAGTACATAGAAGAACAATCTGAGCCAACGAAGAATCGTTATGTCTTCGCCTACATTATTACCATCAAAAATCTAAGTAAAACAACGGTGCAACTTATGTCTCGCCGCTGGTTAATTACCGACTCTAACGGCAAGCAGCTCACCATTGAGGGTGATGGTGTAGTTGGCCAACAACCCGTGATTGAAGCCAACGACGAGTACACCTACACAAGTGGTACGGTCATCGAAACCCCTGTTGGCGTTATGCAAGGTCACTATGTGATGACCGATAACAAGGGCATTGATTTTATTACCGAAGTTGACCCATTCAGACTCGCAATCCCTAATATTCTTAATTAGCCGTACATCCGTATCTACAGGAAATTATTGTGTCGAATTACATTGTCGGAGACATCCAAGGGTGCTTCGACGAACTTCAAGGACTACTTGAAAAAATTAACTTTGATAAACACCAAGATACTTTATGGGTCGCCGGAGACTTAGTTGCTCGAGGCCCTAAATCATTGGAGACGTTACGCTTTATTCGTAACCTTGGTGACGCAGCTAAGGTTGTATTAGGCAACCACGACTTACATCTTCTGGCGGTGTCCTTAGGACTATTTCCAGCGAAACCAAAAGATAAGACTCAAGCGATTCTTGATGCTGAAGATCGTGAACTGCTAATCGAATGGTTAAGACAACAGCCTTTGCTTCAAGAACACCCAGAGTTCGTGATGTGCCATGCGGGTATCTCACCGCAGTGGAATCTAGAAAGAGCACGTGTTGAAAATCGAGAGATCGTATCCTTGTTAAAGTCCGATAAATGGCAATGGCTAATCGAAAACATGTACAGCAACGCGCCTGATTTATGGCATCAGGATTTACATGATATTGAGCGCTATCGCTATGCGATCAATAGCCTGACAAGAATGCGTTTCTGTTTTGAAGATGGCCGTCTCGACATGGCATGTAAGCTACCACCGAATGAGATTACCGATGAACCATTAGTGCCATGGTTTGACCTTCCGCAACGCATAAAGCTCGATAAAACCGTTGTTTTTGGACACTGGGCTGCGCTTGAAGGCTATAACGGAAAAGACGTAATTGGACTTGATACTGGATGCGTCTGGGGAGGTGAATTGACAATTCTTCGCTGGGAAGATAAACAGTTTTTCACTCAGAAAGCGCTATAAAGATACGAGAAACTTGCGCTACCTTGGTAGGGTAACGCAAGCATTTTTCAGAGACTAGCTATTGATAACCACAGTTAACGCTCGAGAATCACAAACTCCATGTTGTGTTTGTTTTTCTCGTCAGCTTGATAGCTCTCGTTAAAGCTCTGCTTCCAACCTTCACCCCAGTCAGGAAATTGTGTATCTCCATCGACGGCGAAATCGATGTAAGTCAGATACAACTTGTCCGCTTTAGGTAAGCAGCTCTCATAAATAGAGCCGCCACCAATGATCATCACCTCTTCAACATCACTGAGTAGCTCTAGAGCCTGTTCAATAGAAGTTACCGTCGTTACACCTTCAATCTTTAAACTCTCATCACGGCTGATTACGACATTCAACCGACCCGGCAAAGGGCGTCCAATAGAATCGTAGGTCTTACGTCCCATCACGACTGGTTTACCCATAGTCGAGCGTTTAAACCATGCAAAATCCGCAGGTAAATGCCAAGGCATCTGATTGTCTTTACCAATTATACGGTTGTTTGCCATTGCCGCTATCATGCTGATGATCATAAATCGAAAGTCCTGTCCCTAAAAAGAAAATTAACGCTAAACGATAGGTCTACGGCGATAGAATAACAGCCCTGGCACAGCTAAGCCAACCGCCAACCCTGCGATAATGAACATCGATTTTAAAAAGTTCTCCATCAACATTGCCAACAACTCAGGCGTGTAGCCTGCCCTGTTAATCTCCACCATCGCAATCATCGCCTTGAAGGCGAACACACCTGGCACCATAGGAATTAGAGCTGCAACCGTAAACACCTTCGGATGTGCTAACAGTTTATGTGACCAATGAACCCCTATCATACCAACCACGGTTGCGGCGAAGAACGTCGCCCATTCGATTGGAATACCAAAGTGCATCATCAGATACCGGCTACCATGACCGATAGAACCACCGAGTGCACAATAAATTAAAGCACGTTGCGGAACGTTAAACACCAATGCAAACCCAACCGCAGGAATAGCGGCGAAAAACATATCGTTGAGCAGACCTAAAAACAGTTCGAAAATACTCATTAGCTTGCCCACCCCCAAACATCTGATAGACTCATCGCCGCGACAATGCCCAAGCTCGTCGCCAGAGTTAATAAGCTGGCCATGGTAAAGCGCGCTAACCCCATATTAATATGGCCTTTAAGCATATCAGCGACGGAGTTAATCAGAGGAAAACCAGGTACTAACATTAATACAGATGAAGCCATCACGATCGTGGGTTGGCCGCCAATATTGTAAAGTACGGCTTGAGCTGAAATGGTCGTGGTAACGAATGCTGTGATAGCAAAGTTTAATAGCGGATTGAAATGGCGGTGCCCAATCTCTTGCCTGACGATCATACCGCAAGCTGAAGCAATAAAAGTCATCATGAAGACTTGCCAGTCTCCGCCCGCAAGGTGGCTAAAAGAGGCGCACGACAACCCTATCATCACAACCACTAACCAACGGTTGTAGCGCTCGGGGCTGATGTTTTGAATCTTTTTATACGCCAAATCATAATCGAGAATTCCCTTCTCCATCATGATGCAAATGCGTTGAATGTCGGTGATAACCTGCATGTTAATGCCACGATCAGCACAACTTCGAGTAGTGGTAATACAGTGATCATCCATTACGGTAGTTACAACAAGCGCATTGGCTGACAGTGCGACTTCAACCTCATTCACCCCACAAGCAATACCGATGCGACGCATGATATCGCCGACCAGTGTGCTCTCTGCCCCGTGCGCCAATAACATTTGTCCTGATTGAGCGACGAGTCTTGAGATCGCTCTTTGCTTTGATGCCATGATTTCCTTCCCATAGGCGTTAATTATCTAAAGATAAATTTTGCATAAAAAACAGTAAGACGTCATGATTTAGATACAAAAAAACCGCAATTTTCATTGCGGTTTAATAAAACTATCAGTGTACTTGTAAGAAGCGACCGATGCGTTATGAGAAACTAAGAGGATTAGTCACGAACATAGATAACATGGCCGTCATCCTCTTCGTCATCCCAATCGTCCCAATCGTCGTCATCTTCAGTAACGACATTCTTACCGCTCATCGCATCTTTATGGTAGTCATCCCACATAAAGTCTACTTTTTCTTCTTCTTCAACTTCTACAACTTCACGAGGTAGGTTTTCCATAAACTCACCTAGTTTGAAGCAAAGATCTTTGGTGCCGATTTTATTCACAGCAGAGATCTTGAAGTACTCGCCTTCCCAGCCCAAAGCATCGATGATTTCTTGAATCTTTTCGTCTGCTTCGTCTTCTGGCATTAGGTCAACTTTATTGAACACTAACCAGCGAGGTTTTTGTGAAACTTTTTCACTGTATTGCTCAAGCTCATCGATGATCGTTAGTGCATTCTGAATAGGATCAGATTGATCGATCGGCATAATGTCGATCATATGCAGAAGAACACGACAACGCTCAAGGTGCTTAAGGAATCGGATACCAAGGCCAGCGCCATCAGCTGCGCCTTCGATTAGTCCTGGGATATCGGCAACAACGAAGCTCTTTTCAGGGACAACACTTACCACACCCAAGCTTGGGATCAAAGTAGTGAACGGGTAATCAGCCACTTTTGGTTTCGCAGCAGATACTGAACGAATAAAAGTAGATTTACCTGCGTTTGGTAGGCCAAGCATACCAACGTCAGCTAATAGAAGAAGCTCTAAACGCAGTTCACGAACTTCGCCTTTAGTACCCATTGTCTTTTGACGAGGAGCGCGGTTAACAGACGATTTAAAACGCGTGTTACCAAGACCGTGCCAACCACCTTTACCAACCATTACTTTCTTGCCGTGTTCAGCAACTTCAGCAACGATTTCGTTGGTGTGGATATCAACTGCACGCGTACCAACTGGTACTTTCAGCGTAATGTCTTTACCACGTTTACCAGTACAGTTACCGCCGCGACCATTCTCGCCACGCTCTGCATTGTAAAAACGTTGGAAACGGTAATCGATCAGTGTGTTTAAGTTCTCATCCGCTTGGATGTAAACATCACCGCCGTCACCACCGTCGCCGCCATCAGGACCACCTTTAGCGACGAATTTTTCGCGCCAAAAGCTAACTGTACCATTACCGCCATCACCGGCTTCTATTTTTACTACCGCTTCATCAACGAATTTCATTTTTTAACTCCGCACTTACGTTGCGTTACCACTCATCAAGGAGTGATATAAATTCTAGCAGATCCGTGTTTAGATCGATCACCTAAGATCTAGGCCGACCTGCAACCAAGGAACAAATAAGGAGAGGTTCTTTGCTTCTTATTTCTTAAAAACAAACGGCTTCTTAAAAACTAATCTGTTTATCAAAAAATAAAACGGCTTCTCAAAACCAAAACAAGAGCGTCTGCTTTTTTATTCTTGCTATAAATAAAAAACCCTGCCGAATCGGCAGGGCTTTTGAATTCAGCTTGAAAGCTAATAAAATAATCTAGTTAAAGATTAAATTACTCAGCTTCGATGCTTACAAACTTACGGTTTTTAGGACCTTTAACAGCAAATTTCACTTTACCTTCAGTAAGAGCGAAAAGAGTGTGGTCTTTACCGATGCCAACGTTTGTGCCAGCGTGGAACTTAGTACCACGTTGACGAACGATGATGTTACCTGCAAGAACAGATTCACCACCAAAACGCTTAACACCAAGACGTTTGCTTTCTGAATCGCGGCCGTTATTAGTAGAACCGCCAGCTTTTTTATGTGCCATTGTTAAACTCTCCTAATACTTAAGCGTTAATGCCAGTGATTTTCACTTCAGTGAACCACTGACGGTGACCAGCTTGCTTACGCGAGTGCTTACGACGACGGAACTTAACGATTTTTACTTTATCGCCACGACCGTGTTGTACTACTTCTGCAGTAACCTTGCCACCTTCAACAAGAGGTGCACCAACAGCGATTTCTTCGCCGTTAGCAACAAGAAGAACTTTATCAAATTCAACAGTTGCACCAGTTTCAACGTCTAATTTCTCTAAACGAAGTGTTTGACCTTCGCTTACTCGGTGTTGTTTGCCACCAGATTGGAAAACAGCGTACATATTTTACTCCGCTTTTTCCGCACAGCCTATGGTTGTTAATTGTACAACTCGGGTGTGCGCTAAACTAATCAATAGGGCGCAGATTCTACGGGAATCATGGCGCTATGACAAGCCATATTTTTAAAAAATTGGCGAAAACCTGTTCGCCAAAGAAAAGTGTGGCAATCATGCCCTTTAGCGATGTATTAATCAACGTTTTTTAGTGTATTATTCAACAATTGAATACAACGTATAAGCCTTACAGGGTCTAACTTCAGCCGGATGAACAATGGATTTTAAAGCTATCCAAACGCTTACTGCCAATGATATGGCAAAAGTGAATGAAACAATTCAAGCCCAACTTAATTCTGACGTAAGTTTAATCAACCAGCTTGGTTTTTATATCGTTAGCGGTGGTGGAAAGCGCCTACGCCCTTTGCTTGCTCTTTTATCTGCCCGCGCACTTGGTTACCAAGGTGAAGCTCATATCACCTCTGCAGCCTTTATCGAGTTTATTCACACCGCAACCCTGCTTCATGACGACGTTGTCGACGAATCGGACATGAGACGTGGTAAAGCGACGGCCAATGCCGCTTTTGGTAATGCCGCTAGCGTTTTGGTGGGTGACTTTATCTACACACGCTCATTCCAAATGATGACAACGCTAGGATCCTTAAAGATCCTTGAGTTAATGAGTGAAGCGGTAAACGTGATTGCCGAGGGTGAAGTTCAACAATTAATGAACTGCAATAACCCAGACACCACAGAAGAAAGCTACATGCAGGTGATCTACTCTAAGACTGCTCGTTTGTTCGAAGCTGCGACCCAAATCGGCGCGATTCTTACTGAGTCATCACCAGAGATCGAAACAGCAATGCAGAACTATGGTAAATACCTAGGCACCGCATTCCAACTGATTGACGATGTGATGGATTACACTGCAGATGGTAAAGAGATGGGTAAAAACGTTGGTGACGATCTTGCCGAAGGCAAACCAACGCTTCCTCTACTTTACGCAATGCATAATGGCTCTCCTGAACAAGCAAGCATGATTCGTGAAGCGATTGAGAAAGCGAACGGCATGGAACGTCTTGACGACATTATGGCTGTAATGAAAGAGACAGGCTCTTTAGAGTACACAACAAATAAAGCCTACGAAGAGGCCGATAAAGCCATCGCTGAGCTTTCTGTACTTCCTGACTCTGAATATAAGCAAGCGCTAGCCACGCTCGCACACTTAGCTGTTAAACGCAGTAAGTAAGCAGGTTAATAGACAACTCGCTTCTAGCTTCTAGCTTCTAGCTTCTAGCTTCTATATAAATAACAAAAAGAGCCTCAGGGCTCTTTTTTTTGGTTTTCAACAAATATTTGTAGGTGAGCCAAGGTTCAATATCGGCTCGCTTCTAATGATAGTGGCAGTTGAGCTTCAATTTCTTCAAGCTCTTCCATTGGCACTGCGTATTGCTCATGCCCGTTGTAAGTCTCTACCAAGGCATACTGCTCTTGCTCATCAATTACCAATACTTTTCCTAAGTGCCCCAAATATTCGACATTCATACCCTTCTGAACAGTAGCCATAACATTTACCTTCACCTTGGTTGTGGAGGTGTATACGAGTAGCTTGAACTTCAGGATCAAAAAAGCCGATCATAATGACCGGCCCTTATTAATTAGCTTTAGGCTGAGTTAAATAGCGTCTCGCTTATTTAGCGAATTCAACACCAATCTCGATGTCGCCATTTAGCGTCTCAAGCATGCTATCTAAAGCGTTACGTTCGAAGTCACTCAGCTCACCGTAGCTAAGGATCGCTTCAGCGCCCTCTTTGCCTAGTTTAACTGGCTGTGCGAAGAATGGAGCGTGCTCGCCTTCACCTTCAACGTATGCACATTCAATCACGTTTTCTTCACCTTGAAGTGCTTTAACTAGTGCAAGACCGAAACGACAAGCCGCTTGACCCATAGACAGTGTCGCACTGCCGCCGCCAGCTTTAGCTTCTACTACTTCTGTACCTGCATTTTGGATGCGAGTCGTTAGTGCTGCGATTTCCTCGTCAGTGAACTCTACACCTTCAACTTGAGAAAGTAGAGGAAGAATCGTTACGCCTGAGTGGCCACCGATAACAGGAACACGGATGTCGCCTGGATCTTTGTCTTTTAGTTCAGCAACGAACGTTTCAGAACGAATCACATCAAGAGTCGTAATACCGAATAGACGACGCTTGTCGTAAACGCCCGCTTTCTTCAGTACTTCAGCCGCGATTGGCACTGTTGTGTTTACTGGGTTCGTGATGATACCAACACAAGCAGTCGGACAAGTAACTGCGATTTTCTCTGCAAGAGACTTAACAATGCCAGCGTTCACATTGAAAAGATCCGCACGATCCATACCAGGCTTACGAGCAACACCCGCTGAAATAAGTACAACATCCGCACCTTCTAGTGCTGGTGTTGGATCTTCACCCGCGTAACCTTTGATCGAAACAGGCGTTGGGATATGGCTAAGATCGGCAGCAACACCCGGTGTTACCGGAGCGATGTCGTAAAGTGCAAGATCTGAACCAGCAGGTAGGCGGTTCTTAAGTAGTAGGGCTAGGGCTTGACCGATGCCACCAGCGGCACCAATAACAGCTACTTTCATTGTTATTCTCCTTGAGAGCTTTCTCTTATAGATTCTTTGTAGGGTAATTCTTGAGCTAAATCTAAGTTAAAAAACTATATTAATCACAAAGTGATTACAATCAATTAACGCTAGCTTTGCGACTTCGCGCAAGTCAATAAAACCGTGCTACACAGCAAGTTCGCATTATGGCGATAATCGACTGAAATAACAAAATAAGTCGTCGCAAATAACACATTATTCTATTAAATATTTACAGTGATATGACTAACAAATTACAGGGATGTTTTGGCTAAAATTGAATATGTATGCGAGAATATGCAAACATCTTTGTTAATGAATAAGAATGACATATGCGCAATACAGAAAAGCAAGACAACTTAGTTCGTGCATTTAAAGCCTTACTAAAAGAAGAACGTTTTGGCTCACAAGGCGAAATTGTTGATGCTCTAAAACACGAAGGTTTTGAAAGCATCAACCAGTCTAAAGTCTCGCGTATGTTAACCAAGTTTGGTGCCGTTCGAACTCGTAACGCAAAAATGGAGATGGTTTACTGTCTTCCTGCTGAGCTTGGTGTTCCGACCGTTTCTAGCTCTCTAAGAGAACTAGTACTAGATATTGACCACAACAATGCATTGGTGGTGATACACACAGGTCCTGGTGCGGCGCAGCTGATTGCTCGTTTATTAGACTCACTAGGTAAGTCGGAAGGTATACTGGGCGTAGTCGCAGGTGATGATACTATCTTCATTACCCCAACGTTATCGGTTACCACTAAGCAACTGTTTGATTCAGTGTGTGAACTGTTTGAATACGCAGGATAATTGATCGCTGTTTCATAACTATCAGCCTTATTAATGGATCACGAGTATCTATTTGCTTCGTGATCCAAATCACATCCTAGAATATCCATACCTCCCTTCCAAAATCACACTAAACCATTGATTTTAAAAACTCAGTAGCAAATCAAACACGAGATCAAGACATCATTTGTTAGATTTTTTAGCTATATCTTTTAACATTCGAGTAATTTTCTGCCAATTTTTGATATTATTCAGCCACTTTTTCATCACATGGATTGAAAAAGGTGCCGTTTCCAAATAGGAAACTCCTGAAGCAACTACACTTGTTTCAGGGTTAATAATGAATAAAGGAAGGGAAATTCATGGCATTTACCAAACTTATTAAAGTTGGTGCTATTGCAGCTGCTGTAATGGGCGCTGGCGCTGTTAACGCTCAAGAGTTCATCACGATTGGTACTGGTTCAGTTACGGGTGTTTACTACCCAACTGGTGGTGCGATTTGTAAGCTAGTGAACAAGGGCCGCAAAGACCACAACATTCGTTGTTCTGTAGAGTCTACTGGTGGTTCAATCTACAACGTTAACACCATCCGTGCTGGTGAACTAGATTTCGGTGTTGTTCAATCGGACTGGCAATACCACGGCTACAACGGTACAAGTAAGTTCAAAGATCAGGGCGAATACAAGAAACTTCGCGCGATGTTCTCTCTACATACAGAACCGTTCAACATCATCGCTCGTACTGATGCTGGCATCAACAATGTGTCTGACCTAGCAGGTAAGCGTGTAAACATTGGTAACCCAGGTTCTGGTGACCGTGCAACGATGGGTGTTGTAATGGACGCTATGGGCTGGACTAACGACAGCTTCAAGCTTGCTTCTGAACTTAAAGGTTCTGAGCGTTCACAAGCACTTTGTGATAACAAGATTGATGCATTCATCTACATGGTTGGTCACCCGAACGGATCAATCAAAGAAGCAACAACGTCTTGTGATGCAAAACTGGTTTCAGCAACAGGTCCACAGATCGACAAGATCGTAGCTGAAAACCCATACTACGCTTACAGCACAGTTCCTGCTGGTATGTACCGTGGTACTGACGCTGACGTAAACAGCTTCGGTGTTGCAGCTACTATGGTAACAACTTCAGACGTTTCTGAAGAAGTTGCATACAACGTTGCTAAGGCAGTATTTGAAAACTTTGACACTTTCAAACGCCTACACCCAGCATTTGCTAACCTGAAAAAAGAAGACATGGTTAAAGCGGGTATCTCTATCCCTCTTCACCCAGGCGCAGCAAAATACTACAAAGAAGTGGGCCTTCTAAAGTAACTCTACTTTAAGCCTACTACACCAATAAGGAGGCTAGCCCTCCTTATTGGCTTTTCACGTTTTATAAAAATAATTTAAGTGAAAAGAACAGCCCTTTAAGTTTCTCCAATTTGGAGGACTTACCTTCGTATCAAGCCTAAGACAAAGACGAACAAAAAACGCATTTCCCTATCCATTCACTACACTAGATAGGAAATAAATAACGTTTGGTTGTTCGTAAGAAAAGGCAGACCATCAATAATAAGGATAAAGTACATGACGCAGACAACATCACCGTCTCCAGATGTGCAAGAAATGGTGGCACAATCAGATACTGGTGCGCGTAGCCCTCGTGGTATCCAAGGCCGTATTTTATGGTTTGTGCCTCTATGTTGGTCACTGTTCCAACTTTGGTATGCATCTCCGCTGCCGTTCATTTTTAACTTCGCAATTTTAAACGACACTGAAGCTCGAGCAATTCACCTTACGTTTGCTATTTTCCTAGCCTTTACCGCTTATCCAGCCATGAAGAATTCGCCTAGGGATCGCATCCCCGCAGTCGATTGGATATTAGCGCTTGTAGGTAGCTTTTCAGCTTCTTATATCTATATTTTCTATACTGAACTCGCTGAGCGATCGGGCGCACCAACAACATTCGATATTGTTGCGGCTGTATTCGGTATGGTTTTACTGCTTGAAGCAACACGACGCGCTTTGGGTCCACCTCTTATGGTTGTGGCAGCAGTATTCCTACTTTATACCTTTGGCGGCCCTCACATGCCGGACGTTATTGCCCACAAAGGTGCGAGCCTGAACAAGGCAATGTCGCATCTGTGGCTAACAACTGAAGGTGTATTCGGTGTGGCACTTGGCGTATCAACGTCATTCGTATTCTTGTTCGTACTGTTTGGTGCAATGCTAGAACGTGCTGGCGCCGGTGCTTACTTTATTAAAGTTGCATTCTCACTGCTTGGTCACATGAAAGGCGGCCCAGCGAAAGCAGCCGTTGTCGCATCAGGTCTGTCTGGTTTGGTATCAGGTTCATCTATCGCAAACGTGGTAACCACGGGTACCTTTACTATCCCGCTAATGAAGCGTGTTGGTTTCCCGGGCACTAAAGCAGGCGCAGTAGAAGTCGCGGCTTCAACCAATGGTCAATTAACACCACCTATCATGGGTGCAGCAGCCTTCTTGATGGTTGAGTATGTGGGCATTTCGTATGTAGAAGTAATCAAAGCCGCGCTACTGCCCGCTCTGATCTCTTACATCGCTCTGATTTACATTGTTCATCTAGAAGCATGTAAAGCAGGTATGACTGGCCTACCTCGTCGCCACACACCAACTATCGTACAAAGCTTACTGTCTTTCACGGGTACCATTTTAGGTCTGTGTGTTATCAGTGCCGCAGTTTACTACGGTGTCGGTTGGACGAAAGATGTCTTTGGCGATGCGGCAACACCAATCGTAACGGTGGCTCTATTAGTCGCTTATGTCGCTCTGGTTCGTGTATCAGCAAAATACGCAGCTGAAGGCGGCATGGAAATCGATGCGGATCTCAAAGAAGTTCCGGATCCAGGTCCAACAATTAAGTCTGGCCTGCACTTCCTATTGCCTATCGTGGTGCTTGTTTGGTGTTTAACAGTTGAACGTTTCTCTCCGGGTCTGTCGGCATTCTGGGCGACCGTGTTCATGATCTTCATTCTGATCACTCAGCGTCCGTTAATGACTCTGATGAACAAATCAGACGATCTTGCAGAGCAAACTAAAGCTGGCTTCGTTGATCTCGCAGAGAGCTTGGTTTCAGGCGCACGTAACATGATTGGTATCGGTGTCGCGACAGCGGCTGCAGGTACGGTTGTAGGCGTGGTGACTCTAACGGGTATCGGTCTAGTAATGACGGACTTCGTTGAGTTTATCTCAGGCGGTAGCATCATTCTTATGTTGCTATTCACTGCAGTAATCAGCTTGATATTAGGTATGGGCTTGCCAACAACGGCGAACTACATCGTTGTATCAACGCTGATGGCTCCGGTAATCGTGACCCTAGGCGCTGCGCACGGCTTGATCATTCCATTGATTGCGGTTCACTTATTCGTGTTCTACTTCGGTATTCTTGCGGATGATACACCTCCGGTAGGTCTCGCGGCGTTTGCAGCAGCGGCAATTGCGAAATCAGATCCGATTCGTACTGGTATCCAAGGCTTCACCTATGATATCCGTACCGCAATTCTACCTTTCATGTTCATCTTCAATACTCAACTACTACTGATGGGCATTGATTCTTGGTGGCACTTAGCACTAACGATTTTCTCATCTGTGACTGCGGTACTTATCTTCGCAGCTGCAACACAAGGTTGGTGGTTCACCAAGAACAAGTGGTGGGAAACGGTGCTGCTTATTGCATTAACCTTCACTTTCTTCCGCCCTGGCTTCTGGTGGGACATGATTTACCCAGAGAAAGTTCTTTCACCTGGAGTTGAGATTGCTCAAATCACGGAAAAGCTGGATGTGGGACAATCACTTGAACTTAGAGTGGGTGGCGAAAACTTAGAAGGTGACTATTCTGAAAAGACAGTTCGCCTGCCGTTTGAAGATTCTGCGACCTCAAGTGAAGATCGTATTGCCTCTATGGGTCTAATGCTGACTGAATCAGAAGGCAAGATGATTGTTGATATGGTTGAGTTCGGTAGCCCAGCAGAAGCGGCTGGTATTGATTTCGATTGGGAAATCAAATCCGTTATCCAAGATGCAGATCGACCAATGAAAGAGTGGGTATTCTTACCAGCTCTGATCATTTTGATTGGTTTAGCGATGAACCAAAGAAGACGTGCTCGTAAGGATGAGATTAGCGCGTAATGGATAAGGCTGAGTAGTGCTTAGCGCTATTTGGCTTTATTACATGGAAAGGATAATTACAGTGCTAAGTGAAAGCTTAGCGCTGATTAAAAAGAGACGAATACATGTATAAACAAATCCTTGTTCCTGTTGATCTTAATGACAAAGGCTTTTCTGATAAGGCAGTCGAACTGGCGGTATGGCACGCAAAACACAGCAATGCTGAAATCCACATTCTGAACGTACTACCAGGCATTCACATGTCGATGGTGGCGTCTTACTTCCCGAAAGATGCAGCGAACCAAATGAAGCTTGATGTTAAAAATCAGCTCAAAGAGTTTGCCGACAAACACATCGACGATGAAGTGGTTTACAAAGTTCATGTTGCTGAGGGTAAAACCTACGCGACGATTCTTGATTACGCAGAAAAGCTTGGCGCCGACCTTATCGTGATGCCTAGCCATAAGCGTTCAAAAATCGACAAAGTTGTGCTTGGTTCTGTTGCAAGCAAAGTGGTACAGAACTCACCAATCAATGTATTGGTAGTTAAGCCGCAAGGCTAAATCACTTAATCGACACAACGATCTAAAAAGGTTGGCCTAAAAGCCAACCTTTTTGTTTTTCGTTCACGCAATTTAATTCTTCAATCAACTCACTAAGTTCTGCGGATTACCCGCAACAAACCCATCAATATTGTCGATTAAGATATCAGACAGCTTTTGAATTGAACTGTCACTGCCCCACGCAACATGAGGTGTCAGCAATAAGTTAGGTAGGTGACTGTTGGCCAATAGTGGGTTCGAATTGTCTGCAGGCTCTTGTGTGAACACGTCCATGCCCGCGCCTGCGATTTCATTACTTTTCAAAGCCTCAACTAGGGCTTGCTCATCGACAAGTCCACCACGGCCAGCATTAATTAACACCGCACTTGGTTTCATCATTGCTAGCTCTCGCTGTGAAATCAGATTACGGGTCGCTTCAGTCAATGGACAATGCAAGCTGATCGCATCGGCTTGCTGCAACACTGTATCAAAAGGCAGATACCCCTCTCGACAAGACTCCGCCCCTTTTCGCTCAGCAAAAATCACCTTCATACCTATCGCTTTAGCCAGTATCGCAGTCGCTTGGCCTAAGCTGCCACTACCGATTAAGCCCAGTGTGCTGCCTGCAATATCTTGAATCGGATGTGTAAAAAAACAGAACTGCTTGTCCTTTTGCCACTCCCCGACTTCAATGTCTTGATGATAACCAACAAGGTTTCGTTTTAGCGTAAACAGCATAGCAATCACATGTTCAGGAACCGATTGAGTCGCATAACCTTGTACGTTTGTCACTGCAATGTTTTTAGATTTGCAGTATTCCACATCGACATTATTGACACCGGTCGCTGAAACCGCGATCAACTTGAGTTTTTTCGCACCAGCGAGATTCGACTCATTGAGCACTACCTTGTTAGTGATCACCACATCAGCTTCTTCAACTCGCTCTGATACTTGCTCAGGAGCTGTGAAATCATACTCTACCCATTCATGCTCAAAGCTCAGAGGCTTTAAATGAATTTGAGATGGGATAGTCGCTCTATCGAGAAACACAACATTCAGCGTTGGCATTCTTCTTCCTTGGTTAGATCTATGAATCAGTCCATTCTAAGCTTTTAGCTTACTGTAGTCTGGAAGCTCAAGCGCAATTTCAAAGTGCTGTTCGATTTGTGGCGATGCTTGAGGATAAAACTCACACGGAACAAAGGCTTTAAACAACTGATTATTCGCTGGATGATAAAAGCTCAGCTCACACGCATGCAAAGCCAACCTATCACTGTATTCAAATGCTTCTGATGTTGCGTAAAACTCATCGCCCACAATCGGTGCGCCTATTTCCATGCAATGCACTCTCAATTGGTGAGAACGCCCGGTAATTGGCAGTAACTTAAGTAAAGTCGTTTGGAGTTCTTGCTGTTCTACCACATAACGAGTCTGTGATGATTTACCATCCTCGAAACACACTTTTTGCTTCGGCCGGTTTGGCCAATCGCAAATAAGAGGGAGGTCAATCAAACCTTCAGCTTCTTCTACTGAACCCCATACTCGGGCGTAATAGAGTTTGTGTGTCAGTCGATATTGAAATTGCTTCTTCAAATGACGCTCAGCTTGTTTGTGTTTAGCGAGCAGCATCAAGCCCGATGTCGACATGTCTAATCGATGCACGACTTGAATCTCTGGAAATTCGACAACCAAGCGACTCCACATACTGTCGTAATGCTCAGGTAACCTACCCGGAACAGAAAGCAGGCCTGCAGGCTTGTTCACCACAAGAATATCGTCATCTTGATAAACAATATCAATCCACGGTTCACGTGGTGGTGTGTACTGTTCTAACGCCATTGAAGCCTCTTAATTGCTAGTGAACAAATAATTCACGGTTGATTCGTTTATAAATAAATACAATTTTCAATATTTTCGTACATAAAAGTTGACGGCTTTACAAAACATGGTATTGATAGGGTAACAGATAATAAGAAGTCAGCATCAAAGGAAAAACGATGGACAGTACGGTTAAAACCACCAACACAAAAACACCAACCTCAGCTCCCCTATCAAGTTTAATTAAGTCTCTTGGCCCAGGCATTATGATGGCCGCAGCGGCTGTAGGTGGTTCTCACTTAGTCGCCTCAACCAAGGCGGGTGCGATTTATGGTTGGCAGCTTGCCGCTCTCATTATCCTCGTTAACGTATTTAAATATCCATTCTTCAGAGCCGGCATCCAATACACGCTAGGAACGGGTCAAAGCTTGGTGGAAGGTTACTCTAACCTAGGCCGCCCATACCTTGTGATCTTTTCGATCTTGAGTGCCATATCTGCGGTCGTGAATACCGCTGCCCTGCTATTATTCAGTGCAAGCCTACTCAGTTACTTTGTTCCTTTCGATTTAGCCACTAGCACCTTGTGCATGATCGTTTTAGCGACCTGTTTGATCATTCTGTTTGCTGGCCATTATCGTGCTCTAGATACACTATCTAAAGCGATCATGGCGATCTTAACCATCACAACCTTAGCTGCAGTCGCCATTGCTATCGGCTCTCCAGTCGAACCTGATGCTGCTTTTGTTCCACCGTCGCCTTGGTCATTGGCTGCTATTGGTTTTATCGTGGTGACCATGGGTTGGATGCCTGCGCCTATCGAAATATCAAGCATCACCTCTATGTGGCTAAAAAGCCAAAAAGAGAAGCAGGAAGTGACCGCACAATCAGCGCTGTTCGACTTTAACGTTGGCTACATTGGTACGGCGCTGCTTGCTTTAGTATTCGTTGCGTTAGGCGCGCTAGTACTTCACGGTTCGGGAGTTGAACTGTCTCGCTCCGGTGTTGGCTTTACTCATCAATTGGTCGGCATCTACGCTTCGACAATTGGTGAATGGTCTCGCCCGTTAATCGCTCTTATCGCTTTCTTCTGTATCTTTGGTAGCACCATTACCGTTATCGATGGCTACTCACGCGTGCTTGCTGAATCACAACGTCTATTATTCAAAAAAGATTCAAGCCCAAGAATGCTGCAAGGCTGGATAATCATTGTCTCTATCGCGGCACTCGCGATTGTGATGTTCTTTAGCGCAGCACTGATGCCTATGCTCGATTTCGCAATGGTACTCGCGTTTGCAACAACGCCATTCTTCGCTCTGCTTAATTTCATCTTGGTCAACAAAGCTAAGCTTCCAGAAGCGCTAGCCATTGGCAGCAAACTAAAATGGTTGTCTGTAGCAGGTCTTGTTTACCTATTTGGTTTCCTAGCGGTATTTGTTTGGTGGAAGTGGTTAATGTAACCAGCTACTTGAATTGTTAATTAAGCTACAGATACAAATAAGGCCTTCATAATGAAGGCCTTATTTCGTTGAAGCATTTCGCTAATTCAAAACTAGTTGTGAGAAACCACAATCAAGCGTAATGAATCTAGCTGAACCTGAGCTTTGCTGATGTAACCGGTCAGTTCATTGATTTGAGCTTCGATTACCTCTAGCTCTTCATCACGAATATTAGGATTCACGGCTTTAAGCGCTTGTAGACGCTCTAATTCACCGTTCAGGTTAGTCTGCATATCTCGTTGAGCTTGTTCACGCACTTCTTCCACTTTAGGAAGTACGTGCGTCTCACCCGCTTCGATTAGCTTGTGAATTTCACCTTGTACCGAGTTAACTAGCTTGCTCGCTAGGTGACGGTTTACAGGGCTTAATTGACGGTTAAAGCTGTCGAACTCAACCTGAGCTGATAAGTCATTACCACGGCCATCCATCATCAAACGAATTGGCGTCTTAGGCAAGAACTGGCTGATACCACTGCGTTTCGGCGCTTGCGCATCCACAAGGTAAACCAGCTCAAGCAGGATAGTACCCACTGGCAGCGCTTTGTTTTTCAGTAGTGATACCGCTGATGCACCAACACCTTCACTCAGTAGCAGATCGATACCGCCCTGAATCATTGGGTGTTCCCAGCTAATGAAGTTCATGTCTTCACGAGAAAGCGCAGTATCACGATCAAACGTGATGGTTGCGCCTTCGTATGGTAAGCCTGGGTAGCTTGGCACCATCATGTGCTCAGACGGCGTTACAACCAGAGCATTCTCACCCTTGTCGTCTTGGTTCAAGCCAATCGTATCGAACAGGCTTAGTGCAAACGTTACTAGGTTAGTGTCGCCGTCAGTCGAGGCAATCTTCTCTGCAATTTCATGCGCTTTTTCGCCGCCGTTTGAGTGCATTTCTAATAGGCGATCACGGCCTTTTTCTAGATCTGATTTCAGGCTTTGATTTAGCTTGGCAGACTCTTCAATCACTTCATCAAGTTGCTCAGTGTTACCAGAAGCCAGCATCTCGATAAGAACATCTGAGTACTTATCGTAAACCGTGCGACCCGTTGGACAAGTTTCCGCAAATGCATTCAGACCTTCATCGAACCAACGCGCAAGGATCGCCTGTGATGTGCCTTTTAGGTAAGGAACATGAATGTCGATATCACGCAGCTGACCGATACGGTCCAAACGGCCAATACGTTGCTCAAGCAAGTCTGGGTTGAATGGAAGATCGAACATCACAAGTTGGTTAGCGAACTGGAAGTTACGACCTTCAGAGCCGATTTCACTACAGATAAGAACCTGAGCGCCGCCCTCTTCTTGAGCAAAGTAAGCCGCAGCTTTATCACGCTCTAGAATCGACATGCCTTCGTGAAATACGGTTGCACGCACACCTTCACGCTCACGCAGTGCTTGCTCTAATTGAAGAGCCGTACTTGCACGAGAGGCGATCACTAGGATTTTCTCGCTGCGCTTGTCTTGGATCTTTTCAATCAACCAGTTAACGCGTGAGTCGAACTGCCACCAGCTTGAATCTTCACCTTCAAACTCTTGGAAGATCTCTTCTGGATACAGCATCTTCATTGCACGAGCTTCGGGAGCCATTTTGCCACCGATCATGCCAGATACACGCATTGAGGTTGTGTACTGCGTTGGAATCTCCATCGGCAGTAGGTTTACATTACGCTTAGGGAAGCCTTTGATTGCAGCACGTGTGTTTCTGAAAAGAACACGGCCGGTACCATGGCGATCCATAAGGTTATCAATCAGTTCTTGGCGAGCTAACGCTTGCTCTTCTTCGCTGCTATCACCTTCAATCACACGGAACAGAGGCTCAACATCTTGCTCAGAAAGCAGTTCCGTAATCTGGTTCTTCGCGCTGTTTTCAAGCTTCACTCCAGAGAACAGAGCCGTTACTGCATCAGCAACCGGTGCGTATTGGTCTTCTTCTTCAACGAATGCTTCGTAATCGTAGAAGCGATCAGGATCAAGCAGACGCAGACGTGCAAAGTGGCTCTCACGACCAAGCTGTTCAGGCGTTGCTGTTAGTAGTAGCACACCAGACGTATTTTCCGCTAAGCCTTCAACCACTTGGTATTCACGGCTTGGTTTGTCTTGGCTCCACTCAAGGTGGTGCGCTTCATCGACAACCAACAAGTCCCACTCGCCTTCAAGTGCTTGCTCGTAGCGCTTACGGCTCTTACGTAGGAAGTCCAAAGAACACAGAACGTACTGCTGGGTATCAAACGGGTTGTCTGATTCAGCAAACGCTTCAATACAACGCTCTTCATCGAAGATAGAAAAATGCAGGTTGAAACGGCGCATCATCTCTACTAACCATTGGTGTTGTAGAGTTTCAGGAACCACAACCAGAATGCGTTCAGCACGGCCAGACAGCACCTGTTGGTGGATGATCATGCCCGCTTCGATGGTTTTACCTAGGCCCACTTCATCAGCCAGTAAAACGCGCGGAGCGTGACGACGACCCACTTCATGAGCGATGTATAGCTGATGAGGGATCAAGCCAGCACGCATACCACACAAGCCACGCATCGGGCTCTTGTGTTGTTGGTACTGGTTGCTTAGCGCACGGTAACGCAACACAAAGTTATCCATACGGTCGATTTGACCTGCGTATAGCTTATCTTGTGGCTTGTTAAAGCGGATCTGGTTGCTTAAGAAGATTTCACGCAGAGTGACTTCTGTTTCTTGGGTATCTTCGCGAGTACCTAAGTAGGTTAGCAGCCCTTTGTCTTCGATAACTTCTTCGACAGACAGAGACCAACCTTCTTGGCATTCGATGACATCGCCTACATTAAACGTTACTCGGGTTACGGGAGCATCAGTACGTGCATAAACACGGTTTTCTTCTGACGCTGCAAACATTAGTGTCACTGTGCGAGCATCCATTGCTACAACGGTACCTAAACCTAAATCGCTCTCCGTATCGCTTATCCAGCGTTGCCCCAAAGCAAATGTCATGAATCGACTACCTCAATCTTATAGTTGGAATTTGGTCTTCTTAACTGCAGTTTTAAACAAGAACATTATCGCTCCTGAACTAAAAATATAGCCAAAAATGTCTAGTTTGCAGCCACTTTTTAAGTGCGCTCTCAATAATAAATATCTCGAGAAAATGGTGCAGAAAAAGGTCGCTAATCTTACTCGATGCTGTGATTTAGGTCACGCCTAAAGGAGATGATTTCATGCTTTTTTTCTGTTTTCGCCAGTGCAATCAAACTGTCAAAAATTCATGGTTAATCTATAGGTAGCAGATTGCTGCTCTCAAACGAATACACCATATTCACTCGTAACGATATGGTGCTGTTCCTCTAGATGAAGTTTAGGTGAGTAGGTGAGTAGTTGACTATCACCAGAATCAGATACTAATCTTTATATGAGCTTTATCTACGTTCAATGAATGCAAGGCAAGCCGCACGTCGGCAAGGAGATGCTATGGGCGAGACCAACCGGAAGCTATTTGTTTTAGACACCAATATCCTACTTCACGAACCCTTCGCTATATTTTCTTTCCAAGAGCACGATGTCGTTATCCCCATGACAGTGCTAGAAGAACTCGACAGAATCAAAGACAGTAAAAGAGACGTTGCTCGAGATGCGAGAATTGCGATTCGAACGCTCGAAGACCTGTTCAGGGAAGCCACACCAGACCAAATATCGGAAGGCATCCCTTTTTCTAAAGACATAAATGCATCTGGCAGTATTTCAATACTCGCTGACTACGAACTTCAAGAAAGCATCAAAGCCTTTGCCGATGACAAGGCGGGCGATAACCGAATCCTCAACGCTGTCCTCTATCTTCAAAATAAACGCGCACCACGCGAAGTGGTTCTCATCACCAAAGACATCAATATGCGTTTACGAGCAAAAGGCGCCGGTGTACGTTTTGTTGAAGACTATCAAACTGACCAACTGATTGATGATATCCAATACCTCACCAAAGGCTTCCAACAACTGGAAGGCTCATTTTGGGATGGTATCGATAATGTCGAGAGCAGAAGTTTAGGCGGCAAGACGCTGCACACCTTAGCAAGAGCGCCGTTCGAGCCAACCTTCCTCAACCAATATGTGATTGACGAAGAAAGTGACTTTGCCGCTCGAGTCGAGGAGATTGAGCCGGAAAGCATTACCCTGAGAGACCTCAGCCGCGAAAGATTGATGAATCGCAGAGCATGGGACATCACACCAAAGAACGTCTATCAAGGCATGGCGATTGATGCGCTGCTCGACCCTGATATTGATCTTGTGATTCTCACTGGCGCCGCAGGTAGTGGTAAGACACTGCTTGCTATGGCTGCTGCACTTGAACAAACCATTGAACGTAAGCAATTCGATAAGATCATCGTAACCCGCAACACCCCTGATATTGGTGAATCGATAGGTTTCCTTCCGGGTACAGAGGAAGAGAAAATGTTGCCTTGGTTAGCCGCAGTGACCGATACACTGGAAGCGCTGCACAAGAACGACCACTGCACAGAAGGCTCGATGAAGTACATCTGTGACAAAGCCAATATCCAGTTCAAATCAATCAACTTCATGCGTGGCCGCTCGATTCAAAATGCCTTTGTGCTTTTGGATGAGTGTCAGAACCTCACCGCTTCACAGATAAAAACCATCATCACCCGTTGTGGTGAAGGTACTAAGATCGTCTGCTCAGGTAACTTAGCGCAGATAGATTCTTCTTACCTAACCCCTGTGACTTCAGGCTTAACCTACATGGTTGAGCGTTTTAAAAACTTCGAAGGCAGTGCCAACATCCACCTCAATGGTGTGGTGCGTAGCCGACTAGCTGAGTTTGCGGAAGAGAACATGTAGTGACTCTATACGCTCACTGAATCAGTAATCTAAAAACAAAAAGCGCCTCACATTGGAGGCGCTTTTCAATTTAATATTTTGAAGTAAGTCGGCAGAGGTTAGTCTGAATTACTCAGTACCACCAACGGTTAGCGAGTCTAGTTTCAATGTTGGTTGACCAACACCCACTGGCACACTTTGACCAGCCTTACCACACACACCCACACCACGGTCGATGCTTAGGTCGTTACCCACCATAGACACCTGCTGCATCGCTTCGATACCAGAACCGATTAGCGTCGCGCCTTTCACTGGGTGAGTGATCTTACCGTTTTCAATCATGTACGCTTCAGACGCTGAGAATACAAACTTACCTGATGTGATATCGACCTGACCGCCACCGAAGTTCGGTGCGTAGATACCTTTCTCAACCGTCGCGATGATCTCTTCCGGTGTGTGTTCGCCCGGTAGCATGTATGTATTCGTCATACGTGGCATTGGAAGATGCGCGTATGACTCACGACGACCATTACCTGTCGGTGCTACACCCATTAGACGAGCGTTCAGCTTATCTTGCATGTAACCTTTTAGGATGCCGTTTTCGATTAACGTATTGTACTGACCGTTAACACCTTCATCATCGACGTTCAATGAACCGCGTAGATCCGTTAATGTACCGTCATCGACAATCGTACATAGGCTTGAAGTTACTTGCTCACCAACTTTGCCGGAGAATACTGACGACTCTTTACGGTTGAAGTCGCCTTCTAAACCGTGGCCTACCGCTTCATGCAGCAGAACGCCCGGCCAACCAGAACCAAGAACCACAGGCATGGCACCAGCAGGCGCAGCCACTGCTTCAAGGTTAACTAATGCTTGGCGAATCGCTTCATCCGCAAATTGGTAAGCAACTTGAGTGCCTTTGTCATCACTTAAGAAGAAGTCGTAACCAAAACGGCCACCACCACCAGCGCTACCACGCTCACGACGATCACCCTTCTGTGCAAGTACGCTAATAGACAAGCGAACCAGCGGACGAATATCACCAGCGTAAGTGCCATCAGTCGCAGCAACCAGCATCTGCTCATGCACACCACTTAAACTCACCGATACTTCAGTCACCATCGGCTCTTTAGTGCGAATGTAAGCATCTAATGATTTTAGTAATTCTGTTTTCTGCTGTTTTTCCCAACTCGCAAGCGGGTTAACTGCATCATAGTAAACTTGATTAGAGTTGCGTTTGAACGCTTGAACCTTGCCGTTTTGACCTTGTTTAGCAATACCACGAGCCGCAATTGCGCTCTGCTTAAGACCATCCAATTGGATTTGGTCAGAGTAAGCAAAACCAGTCTTTTCACCAGATACTGCACGAACGCCAACACCGCAATCGATATTGAAAGAGCCGTCTTTAATAATGCTGTCTTCTAGCACTAAAGATTCGTGCCAGCTTGACTGAAAGTAGATATCAGCATAATCAATTTGGCGGGTAGCAATACTCGCCAATGTATCTGCGATATTTTGCTCCGTAAGCCCTGTCGGGTTCAGTAGCGCTTCTTCAATTTGATTAATGCTCATAGATGGCTCTTGTTTGTAATTAAAATTGATTGGTAAATCGAGAGTGTTGCGCGATGGGCATATTTTGCCTAATGGACTCGCAACTGGATGTGTCTATCTCAACCACCATACTTTTAGGATCTTGGTCTAACTGTGCGACCACTCGTCCCCATGGATCAACCACCATTGAGTGTCCCCATGTTTCTCTTTGGCAAGGGTGTTTTCCGCCTTGACCTACCGCGACAATCCACGACTGTGTTTCAACCGCGCGGCATCTTAATAGTACTTCCCAGTGCGCTTGACCCGTTACCGCTGTAAAAGCCGCAGGCACCACAATGATTTGTGCCCCTTGCTTACGTAACTCTGAATACAAGTGTGGAAAGCGCACATCATAACAAATACTCAAACCTAAGCGACCAAAAGGCGTTTCCGCTGTCACAACTTGGTTGCCCGGAGTGAAAATATCCGACTCTCGATAGCACTTATGGGCGTCAGCGACATCCACATCAAACATGTGTAGCTTGTCGTAATGAGCAACGAGGCAACCAAAATCATCAATCACCAAGGTGGTGGTCGTCACTCCGTTAGTTGTGCTTATCGGCATACTGCCAATGACGATCCAAATTCTGTGAAGCTTTGCTAGCTCAGAGATTTTCTTTTGCAGTGGGCCATCATTAAAAGGCTCAGCACACTGGTGATAGTCGGCTTTACTGCCAAAAACTAACGCGTTTTCAGGGCAAACAACCCACTTAGCCCCCAACTCTTTGCACTTTGCAACTTCTTGAGCAAGGTACTCAAAGTTCAATTCAGGGCTAGGGCCAGATGTCATTTGAATCAACCCAACACAATCCATGTGTATCGCTCCTCCATTCATTATGATTCAGAAATCAGCATTTCACCGTATATTCGCTGACTCGGGCATAAGGTCTTTTCGGCTAATTTAAGGCCTATTCGGCTAATTTTCTCAGCTTCTCTGGCAGCTGAAACTCGCCAGAGCTACGAGAAAGTTCGCTCACCGTTGGTGAATCCAATGGTCCTTTCACCGAATAATTTACTTGGGTAAAGACTTCCACAACTGGCGAGATAACCGTGGTCACCGCCAATACGTACAGCGCCGTTTGAGGGGTTACCGCAAAGGCCGTTAATACGGGAATACCCGAGGTAATATCTGGGGTAAAGTTCACCTCAGCATCAACCTGACGCGTGTTGAGGTTAGCGATACCTTTGATTTTCATCTCACCTGCGACCGCATCCATGTTCAGATCATTGGTCAGGAAGATACCATTTTGAATCTCGCCCGTTCCGGTGATGCTGTTGAAGGCCATACCTTTATCAAACACATCTGAGAAATCGAGCTGCATCTTACGGATGATCGAATCTAGGCTAAACAGGCCAAGTAATCGAGCTGCGCCGCTCACATCCGAGATAATGCCTTTACCAAACTTGGTTTTAACGTTGCCATCAAGGGTATCCATTTTGATTCCCCAAGGCGAACCATCCCAATTTAGTTGACCTTCCAACGCGAATGGCGCTTTTTGAATCCCGGAAGTAATACCAAAGCGCTCCATGAGCTCACTGTTGTTTTCGCCTTCAACATCAACCGTTAGCGCGGAATGACTCTTGTCACCGTCCAGTTCCCACCAACCGCTGACATCCGCTTTATTGCCGCCGCTTCGAACCTGAATCTTCTTCCAATCAATGCGATTATCTTGTCTGGCCATCTCAACATCGACTTTACCGACCTTATAGCCTTGCAGCCAAAAGTCGTTCAGCGTCAGGGTCAGGTTTGGCATCGCATCGTGGATCTCTCTATCCAATTTGGATATCAATGGCGCAGCTTGTTCTTTACGTTGCAGCAGTTGCTGATCTTGGTTGTTCTTATCACTCCACTCAGGAACAAACAGATGCAGACGATCCAGTGAAACTGTCAAATCATAAGGAGGCAGGTAGTTAATATCCCCTTCTAGCTCTTGGCTAGACACTTCTATTTGCCACGCCTGTTTGTTCTTACTAGCACTAAAATCGACGTCATTCCAAGAGATACCACCCAAGATCAGCTCTTTACTCTCAAAGGTAATACGGCTTGGCGCAGGTATGGTTGGCGTGTTCATTTGACTAAGTACAGCCGTTGAAGGCTTTACCGGTTCCATTACAACCGATAACCAATCATCGGCATTGAATTTGTCTGTACGAATCAGGGCGTGATGGCCCACCACCGGGCTAATTTTGTAGCCACCGCGACCAAGCACTAAGTTGGTCGCCGTTAACTCAGGCACGTCGCCTGTGATATCAATCTCAGCTTGGTACTTGGTGTTTGGCAATTGCAGGCGCGCGGTAATCGTCTCTTGGTTACCCGATGCCTGTAGCCTTGCAGATCCACTTTCTAGTGATTTTTTCGCCAATGGATATGGGTAATCACTCGCCAAGTATTTTAGGTCTGACTGTAAGTCTAGTTGGTAGGTAAAGCCGATATCATTCAGCTGGATATCAATCTGGCTTTGCCATTGCGCATGACCTGATAAGCGGCTTAACCATTGCTCACCGATGTAAGGTTCTAGAGGCTTGACGTCCCAATCACCTAACACATCAATATCAACTGCATAGCCAGGACCATCATTAAGGCCCTTAAAATCAAGCGAGATACCTTGGTTAAGCAGATCCGCAGCGAGGCCATTTGCCGTCACTACGTCATTATCAAATTCAATTCGACCCGTGGTGTTCTCGAGCACCATTGGCGGCGCTTCAATCTCAACATGGTTGCCACTTAAGTCGGCGTAACCCCATGCTCTTGCTTCTTTTTCAGAATCAAACGGAATATTCAGCTGGAACTCAGAAGAGACATCACCACTCACTTGAAGTGCGGTTAAGGCTGCGCCTACCGAGCCCACCAGTGGCGAAGACGTCATGTAATCGCGTACTGCGTTGCCAGACGCCGTCGCTTTAGCTTCAATTTCAATATGGCCGCCTTCCCCTAAATAAGGAATGCGTCCTGTGATTCGATCTGCCGTCACATCTATCAGTTGAGCTGAGCGAGAATCCAGATGCATCGCATCATTTTCAAACAACAGATCAAGCTGAAGATCAGTAATCAGTGGCCACGCGGTATCAAAGCTGAATTTCGCATCTTCTAAGCCAACCCAAACCTGGAAAATACCATCGTGGTTAGTGTATGGATATTGAGACAAATCACCATGCCACAACAGTTTTACGGTATCCGCTTTACCGGCTTGAATCGCAGTTGAAAGGTAGTCTGTTAGATCTTGCCCAAGAGCCAGTGTAGGTAAGTAGCGCCATGTTTCACCGACATTGTAAGCGTCCGCTTCGCCGTAGAAGGATAAAAACGGGCTCGCATCTTTTGGGAAGTCTAAGCGGAATGCGCCTAGTACTTGTAAATCGGGGGTGGCAGCTGTGATTTTGTCTGACCACAGCTTCCAGCCGTTTTCATCTTGCTGCCAAACAATATCAACCTGACCTTGTTTGATATTCAAAGGCGCTTGGAATACGTCACCATAAGGGAACACATCGTCAATAACATGCAGGCTAGCTTTCGCTTCCGAGGCCGAACCAAACACACTACCAGACACTTGGCTAAAGCCTGGGACTAGTTCCCACTGCTCGATAGCAAGATCAGAAAAACTGGCTGAATAACGTAAACTGTCAATTCCCGAACCCATGGAAACACGGATATCAGAAACAGAGCCGCCCGGCGCCAATACGTTAATCATTTTGGTTGATTGTTCAGAGTCAGGCAGCAGCTTAATCAACGGAGTAATAGTCGCAATATCCAGCTCAGAAATGTTGAGTTGCCATGGACCTTGATTCCACTTGAACGCTACGTCGAGTTCCGGCCAAGGTGTGTCATCCGTTCTAAGGTTTAGTGAGTGACCATTTACTTGCCAACCATCATCAGTCGGCGACAACTTAAAGACACCGGACTCAAGCATGAGGTCATGCTCGCCATCTTCGTTCCACGCCAGTTCTGAGGGTAAAACCTCAACATAAGCGCTCACTGGCTTGCTATTTCGCAGCGTAAGCCAGCTATTCAAGCTCACAGTACCTGTTTCAATGCCGGATTCCGCCTGCATATAATGCGTAAGCCATGGCTTAACAGAAATGCTGTCGGCACTGACATAAAACTCACCAGTCACATCAGTCAGTGACCCACCATCAATAAAGTTAGCACTCACTGACAGAGAGTTTAGATTGGCATCTTTGATACTCACCACACCTTCAGCAAGGTGATGTTTGTCTGAATTTTGCCATTTTAAGGTTTCTATATCGAGCTGACGTTCTTCACCCGAAACAGAGTGATAAAGAATAGAAGAATCTTTTGCAGTTACATCGACGAGTGTTTTTAGCAGTAAATTATCGAGCTCTTGTATCACTCGCTTGGAAGACTCGGGATCTGTAGGTTCGTCTTTGCCATTTTGTCCGGCAAACAGATCAATTGAGCGGATATCAAGATACATTTGATTCATGACTAGATCGGCCACAACCGGGCGCATCTGCACGAGCGATTGAATCAAGTCAAACTCGACTTCAACACGCTCAACAGAGAAGGTCACATCTTCTGCATTGGGGAGGCTAGCTTTAACGCCTTGCAGAGCAATAGAGGGGTGAGTGTTACGCCAAAAACCGCCCACATCTTGAATCGAAAAATCAAAACCGGAGTGTTGGTTTACCCAAAGCTCAATTTCAGATTGATACTTGTTTAAATTGGGCAAGGCTACACGCAGTGTAGTAACGGCAATGGCTAGCGTTACTAAGAGAGTAACCACTAACCATAAACATGCACGTAGAATCAGAGTAACGCTTGAGCTCACAAAATTTCCATTACATCATAACAACATCAAACTGCTCTTGTATGTACAGAGGCTCAGCCTGGATTTTAACTTGCTTACCAATAAAGACTTCAAGCTCCGCAAGCGCATGAGATTCATCGCCCTCTAACGCCTCAGCTACGGCAGCTGCCGCATAGACCACAAATTTATCGGCGTCGTACGCACGATTCACTCGCGTGATCTCTCGAAGAATTTCATAACAAACGGTTTCAACTGTCTTCACACTGCCGCGGCCTTCACAAGCAGGACAGCTCGAACATAGGATATGCTCAATACTTTCACGAGTACGTTTACGAGTCATCTCAACCAACCCAAGCTGCGTGAAGCCATTAATATTGGTTTTCACACGGTCTTTGTCGAGCGCAGCCTCTAAAGAAGTTAGTACTCGCTTACGATGTTCCTCAGACAACATATCAATAAAGTCGATAATGATGATGCCACCTAAGTTACGTAGACGCAGCTGACGAGCAATCGCTTGAGTCGCTTCTACATTGGTGTTGAAAATCGTCTCTTCTAGATTACGACGACCAACAAACGCGCCAGTGTTGATATCAACCGTGGTCATCGCTTCAGTTTGGTCGATAATCAGATATCCACCAGACTTTAATTCGACTTTACGATCCAATGAACGCTGAATTTCGTTCTCGGTATCGTACATATCAAAGATAGGCTTATCACCTTCATACAGCTCAAGCTTGTCTGTCAGCTCAGGCACGTATTCAGAGGTAAACTCTTTTAGGTTTTCATATTCTAGACGAGAATCGACCTGAATCTTGCTCAGCTCAGTACCGACGAAGTCACGTAAGATACGTTGGCTTAAGCAAAGCTCACCATACAAACGAGTACGCGCCTTGTGCTTACCACGACGCTCTAATACTTTTAGCCATAATCGCTTCAAGAATGCGGCATCTTGTGCCAACTCATTTGAATCTGCACCTTCTGCTGCTGTGCGGATGATGAAGCCACCGTGTTCGTCACAGTAACGAGACACGACTTTTTTAAGACGGTTACGTTCAGACTCGCTGTCGATACGTTGAGATACACCAACATGACTTGCGCCCGGCATAAATACCAGATAACGAGACGGTAGAGTGATATCAGTGGTTAAGCGAGCACCTTTAGTACCAAGAGGGTCTTTGACCACTTGCACCACAATGTCTTGCCCTTGACGGACAAGCTCTGAAATATCACGAACCTGAAATTGTTTCTTTTCGTTTTCAGCGACACATTCAGTGTGTGGGACAATATCAGAGGCGTGTAAAAAAGCTGCTTTCTCAAGGCCTATATCCACAAAAGCCGCCTGCATTCCCGGAAGAACACGGCTTACACGTCCTTTATAGATATTTCCTACGATACCGCGTCGAGCATCTCGTTCGACATGGATCTCTTGAAGAGCCCCCCCTTCAATCATGGCCACACGAGTTTCACTCGGGGTCACGTTCAGCAACAATTCAGCACTCATGGTGCACCTCAGGTTAGTAATTATAAGAATTCTTGCAGTAGCTGGTCCGTTTCAAATAAAGGTAAGCCGACAACGGCGTAATAACTACCTTCGATTCGGGTGACAAAGCGTCCGCCCAAACCTTGGATCCCATAGCTACCGGCTTTATCGCATGGCTCCCCTGTTTGCCAGTATTGTTCTATTTCTTTTTCACTGAGGGGTTTAAACCATACGTCGGTAATAATGATTTCTGTTCTTTGTTTTTCTTCTGAAACCACAGAAACCGCCGTCATCACTTGGTGACGTTCATTCGCTAACTGAGTAAGCATGCGCTTAGAGTCAGCAAAATCGGTGGGTTTCTCAAGCACTTGCCCTTGGCTTACGACGACTGTGTCAGAACCAAGAACGACTATATCAGAGCCATGATCTACAGTATCAGAACTAGGAACGACATGCTGCCTTTCAGAAGGGTTATCTTTCAATAAAGACAACGCAGCTAAAGCTTTATCTAAAGATAGTCGCTTAACATATTCTTCGGCGGTTTCTTGAGCGTGTTTACACTCTTCAACATCGGTTACGAGGACAGAAAACTCATAACCGAGTTGAGATAGCAATTCTTTGCGGCGTGGAGAGCTGGATGCCAAAACTAAATGTTTCTTTTCCATCGTCACGCTACCTCACATGCCAATGGCGACGCACGCGTCTCATTAATAAAAACATCCAAGGCCAAAGTATACAGTTTATCAATGCGCTCCATAACGATAACGGATTGAAAACAACATCTTGGATCAAATATTCACCAAAGAAGATCAACACCTCAAACAAGACCGTTAACGCGGCAATGATCATCGCTTGCTGCCATAACGCCATGTTACGAATGACGAGGAAGTTCATCGCAATAATGTACATCACTATTGCCATCATCATGCCTCGAATACCCAGAGTAGAGCCGATCAAAAGGTCCCACAATAAGCCTAAAATCAAAGCACTACCCACGTTAACACGATGCGGTAGAGCCAAAACCCAGTAACACGTAACCAGCAGTAACCAAGATGGTCTAAATAAATCTAAGCTACCAGGCCAAGGGATCGTCTGCAGAATCAGTGCTATTAAAAATGAGCAGAAAATTACTACCTTGCTTCTCAAAACGCTATTGGCCATCTTCGCCCTCTAACAATGCTTGTTCTATGCTCGATTGATCCGCTTGCATCTGTTTGTTTTCATCAGGCCATACAAGCAGCAGGTATCTGAGCTTATCGAACTCAACCACAGGCTCTGCTTTAATCACAGCGAACTCACGTTTCGGGTCGTAATCAACGGCCGTAACATAGGCGACTGGATAACCTTCTGGATATACCCCACCAAGACCTGATGTCACCAACAGATCTTCTTCTTGTATATCGGTACTGGTTGGAATGTGCTCTAGCTGGATCTCATCAATCATGCCATTGCCCGAAGCAATCACACGGATGTCATTACGAATAACCTGAACAGGAATCGCATTGTTTGCATCAGTGAGTAGTAATACACGACTATTATGAGCAGCAACGAAAGTGACTTGGCCGACAATGCCTTTTTCGTTGATCACCGGCTGACCTTCATATACCCCATCAATCTGACCTTTGTCGATCACGACTTGATGGCGATATGGTGAAGTGTCTACCGCCATAACTTCTGTGACGACTTTCTTCTCATCACGGATAAACGGCGAGCCTAACAGCTTACGAAGGCGCTTGTTTTCTTCTTGATATTGCTCAAGCAGAATCAGCTCGCTCTTCAGACGCAAGACTTCTCGTTTAATATTATGGTTAGATTCAATTAACCCTTTGCGAGTGCTAAAACGGTCGTAAACACCATCGAACATAGTGCGAGGCAAGTTGGCTGCATATTGAATAGGCGCAACCATGCTGTTTAATAGATAGCGAACATTTGAGAAAGCATCTAAACGACTATCAGCCAGCATAAGGCTGGCTGATAAAATTACAGCAAAAAACAGGCGCAATTGTAGAGAGGGACCTCTACCAAAAATTGGCTTCATTCTATATTTGGTCCTAGAGCTACATTTGATCCTATAGACAAGGTCCTAGGCTCTTTACATAAAACTAGATAATAAAAGAGCCTAACACTAGATATTATTCTTCGCTGAACAGATCGCCGCCGTGCATGTCGATCATCTCTAGAGCTTTACCGCCACCTAGAGCAACACACGTTAATGGCTCTTCTGCAACAACAACAGGGATACCTGTTTCTTCAGTTAGCAGACGATCAAGGTCTTTAAGCAGTGCACCACCACCTGTTAGTACCATACCGTTTTCTGAGATATCAGAAGCCAGCTCTGGTGGACACTGTTCAAGTGCAACCATCACTGCAGACACGATGCCAGATAGAGGCTCTTGAAGTGCTTCAAGGATTTCGTTTGAGTTTAGGCTAAAGCTACGAGGCACACCTTCAGCAAGGTTACGACCACGAACTTCGATCTCTTCTACTTCATCGCCAGGGTAAGCTGAACCGATTTCGTGTTTGATCTTCTCTGCTGTCGCTTCACCGATCAAGCTGCCGTAGTTACGACGAACGTAGTTGATGATCGCTTCATCAAAACGGTCACCACCGATACGTACAGAAGACGAGTAAACCACACCGTTTAGTGAGATAACCGCAACTTCAGTAGTACCACCACCGATATCAACAACCATTGAACCTGTTGGCTCAGAGACACGGAGGCCAGCACCAATCGCAGCAGCCATAGGCTCATCGATTAGGTAAACCTCACGAGCGCCAGCACCTAGCGCTGATTCACGGATAGCACGACGCTCAACCTGCGTTGAACCACAAGGTACACAAACCAAAACTCGAGGACTTGGTTTAAGCACACTGTTGTCATGCACTTGTTTGATGAAGTGCTGAAGCATTTTTTCCGTTACGTAAAAGTCGGCAATTACACCGTCTTTCATTGGACGGATCGCTGAGATGTTACCAGGCGTACGACCAAGCATTTGCTTAGCAGCGTGGCCAACAGCAGCGACACTCTTTGCAGAACCCGCACGATCTTGGCGAATAGCGACAACTGAAGGCTCATCAAGAACAATGCCTTGGCCTTTTACATAAATAAGGGTATTGGCTGTACCTAAATCAATCGATAGGTCGTTTGAAAACATGCCACGAAGTTTTTTAAACATATTCTTCGCTCATCCTGCAAGAATTAGAAGACAAAAATTGCACTAAATGTACCAATGCCTTGCTGTTACGGCAAGGCATTGAAGTGCAAACATGGACTGAAACCCGCAATTTCTTACAGATTCCTAACTTAAGGGGCAAAAATTATATTATTACTGACCTGTTAAGCCACTTTCACCTCGGTAGATCACACGATCGTTACCACGGTAGATACCAAATGTGACGACGGTGGATGGATCTTCATCACCCAGTTGGCGCCAGTTGTAACGTAGCCATGGTTGATCTTGATCACTGCCACTACATGAGATGTTATTTCCGCCATCGCTATCAGGCTCAGAGTCATCCATTCTTAACCACAGACGAACTTGCTCACGTGGCGCGTCTGTTCCTGCTGGCGTATTTTGATTTGCTGTGACCTCTTCTTCTCCATCATCCACATTTCCGCTACCGTTAAGTGAAACTAAAGTGGTTGCCGCCCCTTCACTGTGCCAAATAACTTGTTTACAAGTATTAGCCCCATTGAAGGTACTGCGGTCATCATCCTCGTTAACAATAAACTCGCTGCCATCCCAGAACTCAGCGCGCAATGGAATAGTTAGAGTAGTATCAGAATTACCACCAATATCATCGAGCGCCATTCGACCATATCGGGCAGGAGGTTGAACTGGGAATGCAGCTGAATCGGTAACAGGGTCTGAATCCGTAAATGACACAGGATCAACTCCTGTCACTGTTAAACCAAAATTAGTGGCTATTGAGCTAGCATCACTGGTATTGAAAGGACCATCTCTGCGGCTAACGTCATCTGAATCCGTAACTCTTTGCAGCTCAGCTGCATTGTCATTCAGTAACCAATGTTTACGATCAACAGACCAAGACCCAGCGTCCGTATCTAGCAAGAAATCATTATCTATACTGGTGTCATCCAGAATACCAAAACTAGCTTGCAGGTCTGAACTGAAGAATCGGTAGTTATTGAGCGCATCATCCGTATCACTCTCACCTGATGCCATTGGATATACTTGGTGAACTGTAGAGTCATAAGGTTGACTTAGGTACGCAATATTATTTTGATTTGTAACATTCCACTCAGGGTCACCTTGCATGAAGTATTTGGGGTAAAAGCGGCCAATAGACTTACTACCAGAGAAGCCGCCAAGGATACTCCCGTAGAAGCTGCCAGTTTCAGTTGCAACAAAGTTAAAACTACCCACCTCTGAGTATTTTAAACTTTCAAATTTATAGCCTTTGTTAGACTGATCATTCGATGAAATTTGTTTAATTAGCTGAGTTTCAGGGGTTAAATCACCTAAATTAGCGTCAGGATAATCCGTAATTGAAGGGGTATCTAAAGTTGTTGTAACTTTCACGCTTGCTGCCGACTCAAAGTAATTATTCGTCAACAAATTATCATCAGTACAAACCGAAGATGAGTCGGTATGCTTTATCGGGCGGGCATAAACATCAAATGGAGATCCGGCAGCAGCAAAACTATCTGAGTCTTTCTCGTTGCTGTTTCCATCGGAGCTCTTGTTGGTGCAAATCGCAAATTTCCAAGGGCGAGAGTAGACCGAGAAACTTCCCTCTACATCATAATTCCCATCTTCGGGACAACCAGCGAAACCAGTACAATCAAAACTATTGTCTTTTAAAGTGACGTTGAAAAGCCCTGACTCAGAGATAGTTAAGTCAGTTGAGGCGCTACCTTTTTTGAACTCAGGTAAGTAGGTCAGCGAGCCATCGGAGCCACTCCAAGAACTATCAAGCTCATGAGCAATGATAACTTCATCCCCGGCTTCACCTATATAGTTCTCAGCAACAACAATTGAGTCACCAGAATCACACGCTAAAACTTTAGTTACTGTCGGTGTGGCCTGCCCTGCAATAACGTCAAGACGATTGGTTGGAGTATTGCCATCCACTAAAGAGAATTTAAATGGTACGAACTTAAACTGGCTTTCAACCTCTTTACCAGAATCATCGATTAATGTCGCCGTTAGCTTATAACCTGTATCAAAATCAATATTGGCAGTATCTTTAGCGACAACTTTTAAAGTTAATTCACCATCGTCATTTGAAACATAATTAGGGTAAGTACCTGAACCTTGTCCTTGCAGTACAGAAACGTCGAATTCATCAGCGTCTGGCGTAATACTCACCGTAACACCTAGGCTTCCCGCCACACCATTATTAGAGGTATTAATGGTAAATTGAGGGGAGTCGTCGCCACACATCAAAGCTAAATCGGTTGCTGGGGAAATATCAATTTCATAGTCATCCGAAGGTTGAAAACAATGATTGTCAGTCGCAATAATCTTAGAAGTATTCCTCAGGCTAATAGCCTTAGCAGTAACTGCACCATAGACCGTTGACTGGTTTCTCATAATGACATCGACTTCGCTATATAAAAGACCTCTAAACTCACTCCGGTTGGCAAAGTTAACAGTAGAGTTTTGCAATGCGTGGATAAAAACTACTAGTTGCCCATCACCTTCTTCACCGAAAAATGAATCATTATTACTTAAATTCACTTTTCCTATGTGAATAATAACTTTTTCTCCGTCAGGGATAATGACTCTCCCTGCGTTATTAATATCCAAACTACCGACCCAGTATGTGCCGCTATAAAATGTTACAGAGCCTTTTCCAACACTCAAACTTCCTATTGATTCATTATTAGAAAATTCTGCATCATCCTGCCATACATTTACAGTCTCCAGTCCATTATCAGGAGATTGGAAGCTTTCTAGTTCTTGCTTATTAACCAACAATCCTTCTTCACCATAACACTCCGTACTATCACAAGCGCTCTCCTTCTTATTTCCTGTTATCGTATTTTGAGGAAACCCTATATACCTCTTTCCATTTGATACTAACGCTCCTTCTATCCCCTCCGATGTATCCAACAAAATATAAGTATTCTCGTTATTTTTCCATGTTTGAGCTGGTGAAGGGAATAACTGACAAATTTCACTCGTTGGCGGCTTATCAAATAAAAAGTACGAATAGGGCTCTACAACATGCGCACGTTCATAATCTTGAGTCATGTCTTCTTCGTTGATTAAAGCAACACCAGTTTTCGATACTGAACAGCGCCTCAACCAGCCGCCATTGTTACCATTACGTGTACGCTTTGACGCGAGTAATGTAGGGATACCCGAAAAACCAGAAGCTGAAAAATCTTGTACAAGCTGACAACCTTCTGTGATTGGTTTGATAACCCTATCATCGATATTCAGCGTATTTGATGTTGACCCTTGGCCAAGCCAAAATTTCTGCCCATTTATAAACCCTTCTCCTAGCCCTGCGACAAAAGCAACTTGTTCATTACTAGTAAGCTGAGCATTAGATGAAACTTCTGAACGATCAAGGACTAGATTAAATGCATTTGTTGTCGGGTTTAGAGCTATTGGGGTTAACCAAACAGGAGCGCTGCCTTGCATATTGCTCAAGCTTTGAATCTGTACTAAAACGCCCGGAGAAGAGCTAAAGTTGGATGACAAGCCAAAATCACTGAATTGCACCAACTTACTATTATTAGACCCACCACCAACATTTGAATAAGTACGGTTATAATCAACTGTTCCTGCGACTAACTTCGCCCCACTATCAAACTCCAGTACGCCAGGTTCAATGACCAAATAATCGATATTTTCCATTGGAGCATCAACGTACTCCACTAAAGGATCGCTGGCATTGGTGCTACATCGCCACTGCCCTTTATCATTCTGCTTCAAGCGAACACACGCCGCATCATGGGGCGGAAGTAGCTGCTTTATCGTTGCCTGACTCGATGAAATAGACCAAACACGGAGATCAGAAGGGTATTCTGTCGTTTTACTATTAAAGTTTGAGCGGGTCGCATTAACCGTTGACATAACAAACACCAAAGGCGCTGAATCATAGGTTTTTTCAAACTCAATTACACACTCTACTTTTGATCCGGAAATAGTACATTTATCGGCGGGAATCGTACCGAACTCAAACTGAGGGTTAGTATTAACATTAGCTTGAACTAATGGAGATAAAAAAAGCGCAACTAATAATACAGAGAAATGCTTTATCATCGTTTATTCCCTCACCCAAACTTCTTGAATACGCTGTACTTGATTGATACCTGAACCACAAACAACCGAAGACTCTAAAACATAAAAAACAAAACCACCTAATTCACCACGACTTGAGCACTCTAAACTATTAAGAGAGCAGTTCATTGGTACTCTGGATATCAAAGATTTAGCTTCAGAAACTACACCAAGTGGCTCTAGGTTAGTACACGCGGCGGAAACAGCAGAAGAGGCAAGTGGGTCAAGGCTCGGATAAAACTGAGTCATTACATACTCATTAACAGAATGGCTTAATAGCCATGCCTGAGTGCCCAATACTGAGCGGGTATTGGTATCGTGAGTTGACCAACTGGTACGCGTTAAACTTGTCGCGAGAAACCCAACAATAACGATGACAAAAATAACTATTATAAGTGCGCTACCACGCTGTTGATAACTACGGGACATTGAGCACCTGCACTTCTTGTTCAAAGGTCGTGGTTTCACCATTAACAGTAAATGTAAAGGTTAGATCTACAATTCCATTTTGCTGAACCGTAGCCGGAGAATATAAAAGGGAGCTTTTAGCAACATTTAATTTATCACTAATGGTAACTGGCGCTCCACCATTGGCTCTTGTTAAAAAATCATCGCCAGAAAGACAGTATTCAACAGGATTATCATCGTCAAAAATATAATGCCGATTACTCACAGACCCTCCGACCAAATCACTAGCCTGATCGACCAAAGTAAATGCAGCTCCTGAGACATTTGTTCCTGTAACTTGGCTGATATTAGTTAATGAGAATACATTATCGATATTATTAATTTCTTCGTAAGGGCGCGTTGGGTTAATAACCATTGATAAGTTTTTCAGTGATTGAATATCACTATCTGAATCGCCTACTAAAAAATTAATATCTGCCCCTGATACCACATAGAAACCAGAGTCTACGATTGGGTAAAAAGAGACACAACCGCTAGATACTGCTGAGGGGAATAGGTTTGGTACTGCATGCCTCATCTCACGTGATATTTTTTCAATAACAAAATTGGCTTCAGTTTGTAAGCGATAACGTTCTACCGTACTAAAATAACCTTTTACACCCACTTCCGTGAAATTAGCTAAACCGAGCAACAGAATGCTAGATACAACGATGGCTAGAATCAACTCGATCAATGTAAAGCCTTTCATTCGCATCAATAGTTCCCCTTAAAAGCATTAAAGGACACTGTTGGCTGCGAGCTTGAAGTAACTTCGACAATGACAGATTTAAGATTACTACTCGCGCCTGATACTGGGTCTATAGAAACCTCAACTTGAAAGTTTATGTAGGTAGATGCATCTTTAATCAAGTTGCTTAGATCCGTTTCACCATCAAACGTATCAATATCCGTATAGCTTTGAGCAAGTAACCTAGACATAACACTACTACCTAATGCTGAAGCTCGATTGTAGTAGTTTGCATCGCTAGATTGGGCAGATTGTGGAGCTAAAAAAGAGGATAATGTAAGCGCCGCAAAACCCAGTAAGACGATTACAATCACTGATTCTATTAAAGTGAATCCTTTTACATTGTTTTTCACCATCAACACCTTCCCACTTCAGCAGAAACAAAGCCTTGCTCATTAATACAAACCCAAACTCGGTTTTCTGAGTTTGCTTGTTCACTGATCTCTATACCTACTCCAGCCGAAGCTGCTAGGGTAGGATTTCCTAAAAGGTCAAATTCCAGGGTGTTATCTGTAAGATCAGGTTGGTAGCGAAATAAGTACCCATGTTCCAACACACGATCACTTCGCGAAACTGACTCTTCGTCGGATGAGCACGCATTAGATGAACCAAGACAATTTCCATCAGCCACGAGTTGAAAATTATCTTGGTCTAAAGGAGATGACGAACCAAGGTTGGATTGCATGCGGTTGACTTGAACCTGCCTAACAACTGAAATGACTTGATCTTGTAAGGCATAAAGTTCAAAGCTACTTCGACCGGACATACGTGATACAGCGGTAATAGATACGATAGCAAGAATAATGATAACGATGATCAGCTCTACCAGAGTAAAGCCATTGGGGATGGGGCTGTTATCCATAATGAGCCTCTAACTGCCAAGCGAATACTAATTATACAAGATAACGAATGTAGTGATCTTATGTATATGAATAGTTTTGATATTTATGTGCTTTGGATAGAAAAAAGGCCAGCATCTGCTGGCCTTCCATAATCATTTCAAATAATTACTCACAAGCTACCAAGTCAATTGAAGGTTCATCTCCCTCTGACTGAGCTTGTTGATAAGTAACGTGACAAGTAGCAGCATCATTTGCAAAACCGTAGGCAACGGTACCAGCAGATTGACCTGTTACTTCTGTCCAATCATCAGTCAAGCCAGATACAATTGCAGTTAATGCTGCAGATGTACCTTCAGGGTAACCCCAAACCACATTAATAGTACTTTGACCAACTGAAATTGCAGTAGGCGCTTCAGTTCCTTCTTGCCCAGCAATAGCTGCCTTACCATAAGTAATACCCGCAGCTCCAGCCATAGCCCCCTTAAGGCCCTCTGCTGAAGCTCGTTTAGCATCATCTTGCAGATTCAAGAAACGTGGTGCCGCAGTGACAGCAAGAATACCTAGAATAACAATTACAACCACTAGTTCGATTAGGGTGAAACCGCCTTGTCTTTTCATAGTTAAGCTCTCTCTATGTTTAATTTTACGCAGACTTACTGCAAAGTTACGGTCACACGACCAGTTTTAATTTCGTAAACAAACTCATGCTCAGTACTGCCTTCTAATTGAACGTAAGTACACGTTGCATCACCTGAATTCGCTTGCGCTGAATATTTGTAATTTGAATCACTAGCAACAACTGAAACCTCACCAACTTTAGGTGGATTTTGCAGCAAGTTTTCCATCAACTCAGAACATGTTTCATCTGAAATATCTTGTGGAGCAGTGCTCGAATTATTGTTCAGAGTCCACGGATAGCCATCTCTAAAATCGGTATCGACATTGTTACTGTTTTTTGATCTCGTTAACCAAAAATCAACACCATCATAATTTACAGTATTGTATGTTTCAACACCTATCTTCTCTGATGGCCTAGCTTCTGCTTCCCACTGTGCTCTTGCCGATAGTACTGCGGTTGCAAAGCCACCAGCAACACCTTCAATACTTGATTTCTTGGCTTCATCTGTCACATCGAGAAAGCGAGGTAAAGCAGCCACCGCCAATAAACCAACGACCACGATCACTATGACTAATTCGACAAGGGAGAAACCCTTTTGATTCTTAAGCATTTTCTACCTACTCATCTAATTATTAACGCGCATTATACATTCGCGCACGTATAAAACCATACTAAAACTGTCAATATTTTCACAAAGCCAAAATATTGGCTTTTACACTAAACCTTTCTCTTTCAAGTAATATATCTACCTGATATTTATCAGTATAATAATAACTACAGTGAAAGTGTCTGTTATCACTTTTATCTTCAACTCTTGGAGAGCTTAGCCCTAAAATGCTCCCTTGAGGATATAATTGATCCAGCCAATAATTACAGTCTCGCTCCGTACCTTGGATAGGCATTACCCACCCAGTTCTGCTGTAGATCTTTGGGGGTTCCGAGCCTTCTTCTTGCCCAGCACCCGATAACAAATACTGCTGTTTGAACAAATTGGCTTGCTCTAAAATCCGCTTGCTCGCGACGATAAATGCCGTGTTAGTCGCTTCTTCTTCTACCGTTTTGAATGCCGAAAGCACACCGACAATAAGAAAAAGAATAACCACTGTCCAAATAACAAAACGTGAGCGTTGTAGGTTATTTAGCATTCCCTAGCCTTTGATCGCATCCAACATTCCCCACATCGGCAAGAAGATACCTAGCGCCAAAATCAGCACCATGCCTGCAACGATGGTTAACAAAATGGGTTCAATTCTGGCGGTTAAGGTTTTCAGATCGTAATCGACTTCGCGGTCATAAAAATCAGCCACTTCAAGTAATAGCTCATCAATACGACCCGTCTCTTCACCGACGGAGATCATTTGTATCACGAGCGGTGTGAAAATTTCGCTGTTAATCGCGGTCGACGAAACCGTACTACCGGCTTCAATGGCCGATTTCATGGCTTGAACTCGCAACTCTAGAAAACGGTTATCTAAAGCTTCCGCCGAAAGCGCTAGCGACTGGTTCAGTGGAACACCCGCTTTAAGCATCAAAGCAAAAGTACGCGAGAAGCGTGACAACAGTGCTCGATTCACTACCCCGCCAATGACCGGCATTTTTAAGCGTAATCGATCCCACTTTTCCAAACCTTTGTCTGTCTTCACCCAAGCTTTAAAAGCGAAGATAAGACCAAAGATCACTCCAAGCATTAAGCCCCAGTAATTCACAAAGAACTCAGACATACCAATCAAGATACGAGTAGGCAGCGGCAAGTCGACACCAAAGCGCGCAAACATGCTTGAGAACTGTGGAATAACCTTGATGTTAAGAATGAACATTGCAATCAAGATAAAACTGATCACGAATGTTGGGTAACGCATCGCAGTCTTAATTCGTTTGCGAGTCTCAACTTCTTGTTCGTAATATCCAGCTAATTGCAGTAAAGCCTGATCTAGACGGCCTGTGTTTTCACCAACGCCAATCATCGAGACAAACAACGGACTGAATACCTTTGGGTGCATCTGCATTGACGCCGCTAAGCCGCGACCATTGGTTAGCTCAGCAACCACCTCTTCCAAGGCGGCTTTCAGCTGCTTATTTTCGCAGTTTTGAGTGAGGCCTTTCATCGATCTTAATAGTGGTACACCCGCTTTGGTTAGGCTGTATAACTGTCGACAAAACAGAACCAACACCTCTAACGGTACACTCGGAAAGAACAGACTCGATACATCCATATCTAAGACTGAACCACCACTTTTGCCCAGTTTGATAGAGGTTGGAATGATCCCTTTACTCATCAAGCTTTCAGCAGCAAGATCTTCGTTATTCGCGTCTAATTGCCCACTTACTTGACTACCATCAGAGCTGCGACCTACATAACGATACGTTGGCATATCATTCTACCCCTACAGATAAATTGGGTCAGTGGCACCGGACGCATCACCTTCGCCAAGATGCATTATCTCATCAAGACTCACGACACCTTGCAGAGCCAATTCCATCGCAGAAGCCAATAACGGTTTATAGTTTTCAGACTGTCTCGCCTTTTGAGCAAAACCTACCGCATCATTAGCTCTCAGTGCATCCATCATGTTTTGCTCTAGCTCCAACATTTCAAATACACCAATTCGCCCGCGGTAACCCGTTACGTTACAGTTCTGGCAACCACGGCCTTTCATAAACGGCACACCTACTTGGTTAGGGAAACGGACGCTCAGCCATTGCTTGCGAGGTTCATCTAACTCATCCTCAACCTTACAATCTGTACACACTTTACGAACTAATCGCTGTGCGACTACTGCTCGAACAGCGCTCGCGACCAAGTAACCCGGAGCACCCATATCCATCATACGCAACGCGCTGTCTACCGCATCATTGGTATGTAACGTACTTAATACTAAGTGGCCGGTCAGTGCAGCTCTCAAGCCTATCTCAACGGTTTCGTGGTCACGCATCTCACCGATAAGAATAATATCGGGATCCTGACGTAGAAAGGTTCTCAAGATAGTAGAGAAATCGAGATTGATCTTAGGGTTTACCTGAACTTGATTCACACGAGGTAGGCGGTATTCCACCGGGTCTTCCGCAGTAATGATCTTTTTACCCGGTTCGTTTAATTCACTTAACGCGCCGTATAAGGTTGTTGTTTTACCTGAGCCGGTTGGTCCGGTAACCAAAATCATGCCATGTGGACGGCGCAATTGTTGACGCAGACGAACCAACAGATCACTCGGTATGCCCGACTCTTCTAGTTTACGTAGGCCTGCTGACTGGTTAAGAAGACGCATAACCACTGATTCACCGTGCTGTACTGGCATGGTCGACATACGAATATCAACCGACTGACCTTTAGCTCGGATATTAAAGCGACCATCTTGAGGAAGACGTTTCTCTGAGATATCGAGGTTTGCCATCAGCTTCAAGCGCAGTACAAGTGCCGAAGCAATATTCACCTCATTCAGCAATGTTTCATGCAGCACACCATCAATACGCTGACGAAGACGCAATACGTTTGAATCTGGCTCGATATGAATATCCGAAGCGCCAACCTGAATAGCATCTTCAAATAGCGAGTTGATCAGCTTAACGACGGTAACTTCATCACTGTCTTCTTCAGCGATATCGAAATCAAAGGCATCATTAACTTGGTGTTCAGCGTGAAGTTGCTCAGCAAACGAGGCAATCTCTTTGGTTCTTCGATAATAGCGATCGAAGCCATCAACCAATTGCCTTTCTTGAGCAACAACGAATTCAAGCGCGTAATCGCCGAGCTGACCAAGCAAAGACTCTTGGGCAAACAGATCGGCTGGGTCACTCATTGCAACACGCAAAGTGTCACCTTGGCGTCCAATAACCAATGCACGAAGGCGACGAGCATGTACTTCGGGTAAAAGCTGTACTGCTTCAACATCGACAACGGCTCGGCTTAAATCAATAAGAGGAATCGCTAACTGCTGCGACAAAAAGCTCAGCATTTGCTGTTCTGACAAGAAGCCAAGCTCAATTAGCGCATCACCCAGCTTACGCCCAGTACTTTTCTGAGCGGCCAGTGCTTGTTCAACTTGAGCCTCGGTGATAATACCTTCTTCGACAAGCAAATCACCAAGTCTTTTTCTTAATCTAATTTGCATCGCCGCTCTCCTCTAAAGCATTGAGTATTTTTAACCGGTCACGCACAAAGCTTTGTGATTGAGATGAGATACCGACTCTGGTTAACGCACCTTGGTATGACGCTTTAGCAGCCGTGAAGTCGAGTTGGCGTTCTTGCTGAATCGCTAAGCCCAACCACCAGCGAGCGTTATCTGAATCGACCTCAACCAACTTTTGATAACTCTCGAGTGCGATTTCTTCTTGCTGTGATTTTTGGCTCAACGCCGCACGCATTGCTAGATACTCTTGAGTTGGATGCGGAGGCATGTGTACTAAAGGGCTCAGCGCCGCTTCTGATTGATTCGCTTTAACCAGCAGTTTAGATAACCCTAATCGCAATTTTTCACTGTTGATGTTGAGCTTAATTCCAGACTGATAAAGCTCATAGGCTTTGCGAGTATCGCCTTTACCAAAATAGAGAATCGCAAGTTTCTGACGGACATCTTCATTTCGTGGCGTGTAGCGTAGAGCTTCAGTGTAGCCCTTCAACGCACCAGTAAGATCGTTCGCATCAAGCGCTTTCTGAGCTCGACCTTGTGCATTCACAGATAGCTGTTCCGGAGTTAACTCAACCTGTTCGATCAACATTCCGCTATTTTCTGAATCACCAGAGGCTACAGGCTCATTAGAGATAGACGCAGGGGCTTTTTTTGCCACACTAGCAACGTAAATCGGTTGGGGAATTTCAGTCTTAGTCGTTTCAGGCACGCTTAGAGCTTTAGCCGGTGTTTGTTGTTTTGTCGCTTTTGGGGCAGACATAACAACTGATTCGGAAACACTAGGCTTAGATTGAGCGCTTTTTGCCATCGCAGTGTTTTCTGTTGAAAGGATCGCAGAGTCTAGTGTCACCAATTTCTTAGTTGGCGATGAGATAGGTTGAGCGGCTTCCTGGATGCCATTTGAATCATCAACGACAGAGACTTGAACCTGTAAATCTCGAGTTGAGATTGACTGCTCAACAATAGACTGATCAATCACAGGGCCTTGCGATATCGCCCAACCGCCCATCGCTAAGCTCAACGTAAAACCTGCAACAACCCAAACTAGGGGGGAACGCGTTTTTACTTTAGGTACGACTGCCGCTTCAATCGAAGTCGCTGACTTTTTCTTTGCCAATTCAGACAAGGCGTTGTTAATGACGCTCATAATTAATTCCAACCCCACAGTATTGGCGTTTTAAATTTAGGCTTACACACATCGTACGTTTCATGCATAGCTGAAAAAAGATGTTGGTTGTCGATACTTTTCTTATCTTCACTGAACGAAAGCAATAGAGCCTTATGGCAAAGTTGGTTTATCAATCTAGGGATACCTAACGACGAACGACAGATCGCCTTTTTTTGATTCAAGCTGAATAACTCAGGGCTACCACCAGATTTAGCGATTCGATTATCAATATAAGCCACCGTTTCATCGAGATTCAGCGGTCTCAGTGTCGAACTAAATGTGATTCTTTGGCGAAACTGCCTTAGGTGGTACGCCTCTAATCGAGCATCCAATTCTGGCTGACCTAATAAGACAATCTGCAGCAGTTTTTTATCTTCCGTTTCAAGGTTACCAAACAACCTTAATGTTTCGAGCGCTTCATCCGATAGAGCCTGAGCTTCATCAAGAATAGCCACCACTCTTAAACCAGAATTGTGCAATTCAATGAGCTTATGCTGAATGTTATCAACCAAGGTTGCTTCATTATCGACAGCTAAACCAAGCTCTGTTGCAACCGCCTGGCGCAAGTCTGCCCCTGATAACACAGGGTTTGGTAAGTAGATCAGAGCTGTACAGTCATGTAGGTGATTGACCAACATCCGGCAAACCATGGTTTTTCCAGTGCCTACCTCTCCGGTCACCTTAATCACGCCCTCGCCCATTTCCAACGCCGAGATTACCGTCTGAATCGCTTCGAAATGAGGCGCTAAACCATAGAAGAAATCGGTATTCGGCGTTAAGGTAAATGGCAGTTGTTCAAAACCAAAGTGAGCTTGATACATACGACGACCTAGCTTAGTGAGACACTGCCACTCTATATTGAGAAAGTAAGCAATTACTCTTCATCAGGGAACCACTGCTGAAGAAGATCACGTGAACGCTCCAACTCATTTTGCCAAGTATTCACACCCACGATCGTTGGCTTAAGCAAGATCACGAGTTCAGTTTTTTGCGTTAACTGATTGGTGTTACGGAACAAATGACCTAAGGCTGGAATATCACCAAGGAATGGAACTTTAGAGGTCACATCACTGGTATTTGATTTCATTAACCCACCAATAACCACAACATCTCCATCTTTGGCGCGAATCACTGAATCAGACTCACGAATAGAGCTTTTCGCCAAAGGAAGCTGCACCAAGCCCGTCGTGGAACCTAGGTTGAGCTCTTTCACTTCTTCCTCTACCTCAATAACGGCTGGGTGTACATGTAAGAACACGCTACCTTTATCGTCTATCTGAGGGGTAACATCTAAAGAGATACCAGAGAAGAACGGAGTTAATTCAACTTCAGGTGCGACATTCGCGTCATCACCACTACCGACCGAACTTGATAAATCTGTTACGTAGTATTCGTCGGTACCCACTTTGATAACCGCTTTCTGGTTATTTGCCGCCGTGACTCGCGGGCTCGATAGAACATTAAGGTCACCTTGAGTGTCCATAAAGCTCAAAACTGCTTCAAAGCTGCCATCTGAAATCGTTACGTTAGTTTGTCCGCCTAACAAAGAGCTGATTGCATCTAACGGCGGTAAAGTACTTGCCGGACGATCAATTACAACGCCACCGCTGCCAATCGACTTAGACAAATTCGACCAGCTAATTCCCTGTTGGTAGCCGTCACTCAAGGTCACTTCCATGATTTTGGCTTCTAGGATAACTTGACGCTGCAGGCGTTTTTGAGAAATACCTAAGAACTCTCGAACCTCACGAATTTCGTCAGGGTAAGCACGCACTGTAATCACACTCGCTTGCGGGGTCACGACAACGCTTTGCCCATCGCCCGAGCCAATTAAGTGAGCAACCGCCGCTTCAAGCTGTGGCCAAAAATCACTTTCAGAGGTCGTTTCAATCTCTGTACCACCATTCGATGTCGAGTTTGATGAATTAGAAGAGTTAGATGAATTTGACGAGTTTGAGTTCGAGTTTGAAGAGCTCGATGAATTCGAATCTGAGTTAGAGATCGTGCCGGTGGTGATCGTCGTTAGTGAGCGACCAGAACGCTTAACTTGTAAGTAATCGACAGGGATCGTTACGGTGCGAAGACCGGCAGGATAAACTTGAATCACTTTGCCACGCTTTTCAATATCGTAGCCATACATATCTTGAGCAACAGCCAGTACCTCATCTAACGTCACGTCCGTTAGATTAAGCGTAAGGTTTCCAGACACACTTGGGTGAATAGCCGCACTATATTCCGTACCTTTCACTAAGCTGGCAAAAAAAGTTCTCGCTTCAACACCTTTTGCCTGAATACGAAAACGCTTAACCGTTTCCATCCCCGGAGACATCGAGTCAGAATTAAGCTGAGGCATAAGGTCATCTTGAACCGACGAAGGCAGCTCATGAAGCGCTCTGCTATTGGCTTCATTAATTGATTCGTTTAAAGACTCTTTAATCTCAACAGGATCTCTATGCCCCATCGAACAGCCGACTAAAGATGACACTAGGATTGCTACTACAAGTTTACGCATGTCTTCACTCTAACCTTAATTATTCTTAACATCTAAAGAGAACATCTCTAATTTCCACTGCTTAGAGCTTCTCTGCAGAGTGACGTATTCTGGATCTATGTTCTTAACTCGGTACCCTCTGATCGTTTCCCCTTGTCCGAGAATCTGACCATTCATAATCGCATAGCAAGGCGTATCTCCCTTACACACGATGCTTTCTAAAGAAGGCAAGCGATAACGAGTTGGTGCTTTCTTAGCAGGCGCCGTTTTCTGTTGAGGTGAAAGCCAGCCTAATGGCGCCGTGGGATCTTGCTCAGCCCACACAAAAGAGCTACTAAATAGCAAGGACAACAAAAGAGTTCTAACCACCGATAAACTCCTGTCTAGTACCTAATGTGTAAACCTCGAACACCAGTCGAGCTTTAGGATATTCTTCTACTGAGTATTCAAATGTGCGCCAGTAGTAACTCACAGGTAGAGACTCAAGTGCTTGAAGATAAGCGGAAATATCAAAGTAACTGCCGGTTAGCTCCATTCTTACAGGGTGAAGAAAGTAGCCTGAATATTCGCTGGTCTCTTTATTGTTCGAAATCGCTTCTGGTTTTAATGACTCTAGCGATTCAAGCTTTAGTCCATTACCGGCGTTAAGAACGCTCTCCAGTAACTGCGACATTTGAGAAGGTGTGATTAATCCATCAACAATCTGAGAAAGCTGAAGAGAGAGATCTTGGCTCTCCACCAGCAGCTTTTTGTACTCTCGATTAATTTCTTTGTCTGGGTCTTTGTTTAACTGAGCTTGCAGAACAAGTAACTCACCTTGCTGCCTTTGATTCGATTGAGTCAGGCTGCTCGCCTTGGCATTTTTAGCTTGTAGATCGAGATACGCAGGCTCAACCAATAAGGTGAACAACAACATCGATAGGCCAACAAAACCACACACAAAAAGTAGCCATTTTTCTCTTTGACTTAATGCAAGAAACTTATCGCTCAGCTGGTTCCACTGCTGCATTATTTACTCTCCCGACGAGTACTTAGCTCAAACGTCACCACATCCTGATCATTACGGCCAATTTTTAGTTTTTCAAAAGTGCGTCCGACTAAATTAAGCTCACTTTTAAACTGACCAATCCAGTTCGGAACGACATTTGCGTTACGAGCCAAGCCACTAAGATCTAAAGTATCGTGGGTCATGTAGATGTGCGAAAGAGAAATGTCATTTCGGCCTAATTTAGCTAAGGAATTCATGACGCCAGAATACCCGACTTGTTGGGATTCGTCGTATTGTCCAACAGCCTTCAAAGCCTCTTTTTTAGCCTCAGTCTCACGTTTGAGACGCGCAACCGCCGCGACTTTCTCTGGAGACGGTTTATGCTGAGTTAACTTACTATTCAATTGGTTAACTTGCTTGTTAAGTTGATTCGAGTCTTGTTGCAGGGCTGTTAGCTCTTTATCTAGATTAGAAACTTGATACTGCATTGCGAAGTAACCACCAAGCATCAAAACACAAATTACTCCCCAGCTCGCAACAACATTGGTCAGCGTAAAATATTCTTTTTTAGGCTTAAGGTGTTCAGGGTAAAGATTGACCTTAAACGTCTCTTTTTCAGCTGCAAGTTTAAGCAACAAACTCTCTGAATTATCACGCTCACCTTCAACCAACAGTGAAACTGTCGAGCTCAATGTACTGTTTAAGGCACTTTGTAACTCTGCTTCATCTTCTTCGTCACAACAGATTTTAAGCTGGTGAAGCTGGGTGCCTTTAATTTGAGAAGAAAGGTAATCAATCGAGCGTTGAAGCTCTAAAGCGAGGCCATCTAACTGCAGAGCACTTGACGCAACACCCGTTAAAGGTGGCACAACACTGCGGATGGTTCTTTGAAAACAAACGGTATTTTCGACAAACGCACCCAATTTAAAGTGTGAATTGACGCTACGTTGTAAAAGAATGAAATTAGACAGTTCGCCTGCACTGTAACCCCAGATTTCATCTTCAGGAGCAACACCTATTAATTCAATCTGAGCCGAATTAGTGATATTCAAAAGCTTGTCCAACAGCTTTTTAGGCAGGACATATACTTGCAGCTTGTTCGACGTTGGTAACGCGACCGCACTCGCAGTAATTTCCGTGACTCTTTCTGAAACAAGATCTTTGAGTAAAAAAGGCAGTGCTACCGACCATTCACTCTCTGGAATGTCCGGTTTATCAATTTGGTAGGTTTGGTAGTAGTTAGCACAGACAATCAGTTGGACGCTATTACTGGTAAACGCCTCACTGCTAAGCGATTTTTTTAGCGCACTCTCCCAGTCCCCATTAACCACGGGAATGCTGGCTACTTGAGGATCTTGTTCTGTCGATGAAATATAAATGGCGTCATTGCCCAGCAAGACAACTTGCGAGCTACCTTTATTATTCGTTGGCTTTATTTTGTCTAAAATCGCTTTAAAATTCATTCTTAACTACTACTCTTACGCCATCGATTTCTTCGTCCAACTTTGACAACAGATTCCGCTTTCGCGGCTTTTTCTGCTTGATTAGGCAAAGGGATAATTTGTTGTTCTTCGTCGAAATATCTCCCTTGATAGCCGTTAATGCCTAACTCTATCAAGGTATTCTTTTCTTGTTTTGTCTCGACTCCAACGGCAATAACTTGAGTTGGAGAATCACCACACGCCCCAATTAAGCTGCGAACAAACAGTTGGTTCTCATGCCTTTGGTCGATTTTCTTTATTAGGCTTCGATGAAGCTTAATATAATTAACCTTCAAATCCTTTATATAGTGAGTGCTAACAATGGTTCGCCCAGCTTGGCCAACCACAACTTTACACCCTAAACCTCGCAACATCTTTGCCACCGGTCTCATATAATCAAGATGAGCAATCAAGTGCCCTTCTGGAAACTCAAACGCAAGCTGAGAGCGGTGTTGAGCAGAGAGCTGTAACAACTCACTCCTAAACCACTTAAAGTGCTGTTTATTAGCAAACGGGGTAACATTCAGATTCACTGAATAGTTGATAGGTTGAGTTGATTCTTTCAACGATTTCAACACAACCTTTAGAACCGATTGGTCCATTTGAGCTTGATAACCCACTTGCTCTACCGCAGGCATAAATCGAGACGATTTCAATAAACCTTTGTCAGGATCCTGAATTCTAGTAAATATTTCTCTATGTAATTCATTAACTTGACCAGATTCCGGCATAAGATAACACCGCTGAGCAAAGATTACTAAATTTTCAGGAAGCAGCGCTTTATCAAGTAATGTTCTCCAACGAACACTGCCTCTATCAAGCTCATTCTTATTCTCTTTCGGGTAACGGCTCCAGTTATTAATACGCTCTAACTGAGCACTCTTTAGTGCCGTTTCCGTTTCATCCATGATCTGGCTATGACGCTCACCTTCGGTATACATGGTCACACCAATATGACACCAGTTATCCGACTCTAAAGGCTCTGGCGGAGTTAGCTTATCTAACTGCCTTAAACACTGAGCAGCCAAGGTCGCAATATCTTTTGCGCCCTGATGAGGGATAAATACAGCAAAGTCCGCTTCGTAATAGCGAGAAAAAATGACATCGGGATAGCGTTGAACGATATTCGACAGTACTTCACCGACTTCAATAATAAAGCCGTCTGTGGTTTGCTTATCGTTAGCATCACTAACTTGCTCCCATTCGTCGATACGTATCAGTAACACACCGCCTCGAGCACCACTTTCATGCAGTGCCGATTCCAGCTTATTATCGAATAAAACTCGGTTTGCCGTTCCCGTGAGTTTATCTAGGAAAGTATGGGTACGAATAAAGGTATCAAAGCGACTTCGTTCTTGACGAGCATCTTGTAGCTCTTCAATCAATACATCTAAGGCTTCGCTTGCGGTATAAGGCCACTCTCGCTCATCTCCCTTTGCATGAGCTTCAACCTGACCGGCCAAGATCATTCTTCCTCGCTCTTCCAAGATTTCAGAACCCATGAGTTGTTCTTTCAACCAACGAACACCGCGAGCAAGACAGAACAGAACCAATGCGACAGCCAAAGTAATTGACCACATCGCTTCCATTGAGTAGTTGTAGCCAATATAAGGAGGAAGTGCTTTAAATTCGATTCGGTAGCCTTGATTACGCTCTAAAATGAAGCTTTTCTCATAAAGACGATTGGGATCAATTTGTGGGGAGGTATCTTTGAAACGATAAACGATGCCGGTCTTGTTCGAGAGTTTCATCTCAACAATATTGCTTGCCTGCAACATCTTAGGCATCCAACGCTGCATTGAATACGCGGCGTCAGGGTCTTCCATCTCTTTATCTACAACGTCGACAATGCCAACCAAATAATGGTCTAAATATTCCTGTCCAATACGCTTAAAGGAAAGTGTGCCACCAATAAAAAGAATGAACATCGCGCTGATCACTATCACGGTGACAAATGCGACCAATCGAGTGCTCAATTTTAGTGTCGGGGTATATCTCATGAATAACGAAATCCTTTTCAACTCACATTATACCGTATTGCTACTTATACTATAAATTGACGTTGTAAATAAAGCGTTAAGAATTGTAGGTAACAAAAAGCCGCGATGAACGCGGCTTTTTCCAATTTAATACTGTCTTTATAATATATTAAAAACAGGATCTAAAATGGGATGTCATCATCAAAATCCATTGGCGGCTCATTATATT
>NZ_JBFRTQ010000021.1:0-31753 GCF_041474195.1 Vibrio sp. 10N.222.52.C3
AAAACGGCGCTCATTGAGCGCCGTTTTTATTTGTTCGAAAAACAAATGGACGTTACGGTTGAACTCGACGAAGCACAGCTTTTAGCGCTTCAAAATCGTTATCAAGATCTTCAGACAACAATTCCATCGCCGCGTGTTTTGCTAGCGGGCCAGGCAGTTCGATATCAGAACCTAGGATGTCATCAACCACTTCTTTGAATTTCGCTGGGTGTGCTGTACACAGGAACAAGCCAGTTTCGTTCTCTTGCAGTTGCTCTTCCAGTAGACGGTAAGCAATCGCACCATGTGGTTCACATAGGTAACCTTGTGCTTTTAGGTCGCGAACTGACTCAGCGCTCTGCTCGTCAGATACTTTACCTTTGCCTAGTGTATCTAAGCCCCAACCTTTCAGTTGGCAAAGCTCTTCGATACGAGGCCAGTTGTTTGGTTGGCTTACGTCCATCGCGTTCGATGTTGTCGCAACAGTCGGTTTTGGATCCCATTGACCTGTTTCTAGGTAACGAGGAACAGTGTCATTTTCGTTAGTTGCTGCGATAAAACGCTTAACAGGTAGACCTAGCGCTTTAGCCAATAGACCAGCCGTTAGGTTACCAAAGTTACCACTTGGTACAGAGATAACGAGGTTTTCACGTTGCTCTTTAGTCAGCTGAGAAGCCGCCTCAAAGTAGTAACAGATCTGAGCCATTAAACGGCTGATGTTGATCGAGTTTGCCGAATTAAGACCGATCTCTTTACGCAGTTCAGCGTCATCAAATGAGTCTTTAACTAGAGCCTGACACGCATCAAAGTCACCATCAATCGCCACAGTGTGGATGTTCTTGCCAAGCGTACAGAACAGCTTCTCTTGCAGTGGGCTGATCTTGCCTTTCGGGTAAAGAATCACAACATTGATGTTTTCCATGCCGTAGAAAGCATGCGCAACCGCCGCACCAGTATCACCTGATGTTGCCGTTAAGATAGTGATTTGACCACCATCAGAAACAGCTGCTAAAGATTGAGCCATAAAGCGGCCACCGAAATCTTTAAACGCCAGTGTTGGACCGTGGAAAAGCTCAAGCGCGTAAACGCCGTCTTTTACTTGGTTGATTGGTGCAGGGAATTGGAACGCTGCATCCACCATTTGGTCGATCTGTTCTTTTGGTAATTCATCACCAATCAATGCTGACAGAATCTTTGAGCTACGAGGGACAAAGTCCTCTGCTAGCAGCGCATCGATATCATCAAACTTTGGCAGTTCAGATGGGAAAAATAGACCTTGATTACGGCCTAAGCCTTGACGAACGGCTTGGCCAAAAGAGACTTGTTCATCATTTTCTTTGATGTTGTACAGTTTCATAACTCACTTCCTGTAACGATCGAACCCTGCTTATCTAGGCGACAAACGTGAACGAATCCTTCTTCATTTTGTACGTAATTTTGTTCTAACCAGCGTGCAACACGCTCGGCGACATCTTGTTCTTTGCAAATGCTAAATAGAGTTGGACCACTACCAGAAATACCAGTAGCCAGTGCCCCAGCTGACAGCGCGTATTTACGAGCATCAGCAAACCCTGGAAGCAGTTTCTCACGATATGGTTCAGCGATCACGTCTTTGATCATCTTCGCCGCCAGTTCAGGTTGACCTGAATGACACGCGTGGATAAAGCCCGCTAAGTGACGACCATGAGCAATAATATCCTGACGACGATATTGAGATGGTAGGATCTCTCTCGCTTCAGCCGTTGAAACCTTAATACCCGGATAAGCCATTACCCAGTACCAGTCGTCAAAACACGGTACTTCTTGGCTGATGATGCCTAGCTCTTCAAGCATGAGCTGCACACCACCAAGGTAACATGGCGCAACGTTATCGTAGTGGATACCACCTGAAATCTTGCCTTCCATTTCACCCATCAGAGCAAGCAGTTCAGTTTCATTCAGGGGCTGACCGTGAAAACGGTTTAGCGCATCCAGTGCCGCGACGATTGAACATGCACTAGAACCCAAACCTGAACCGATAGGCATGTTCTTTTCTAGTGTCATTTCTAAAGGCTTTAGCGTAACGCCTTTTTTATCAAGCTCTCTCGAGAACACCACCCAGCAGTCGTAAACGATGTTTTCTTTTGCTTCAGTTGGCAGCTTAGAAACAAAGCTGCCTGCAGTTTTAAGTGAGAATGGTTCATCACCGGCTTTAACCATAACTCGGTCACCTAGCAGCGTGCCATCCACTGGAGACACAGCGGCCCCCAGCACATCAAACCCTACACTGACATTACCGATTGATGCAGGAGCATAAACGACAACATCCATATCACTTGAACTCATTCTTAAACTCCTAATTTCCAACCAAGAGTACGCATCACATCAGAGAATACGCCAGCAGCTGTTACTTCAGTACCCGCGCCGTAGCCACGCAGTACTAGAGGGATTGGTTGGTAGTAACGGCTGTAGAATGCTAATGCGTTCTCGCCATCTTTAATCTTGAACATTGGGTCGTCGCCATCAACAGCAGCGATACGAACCTTACACTTACCTTCAGCGATTTCACCCACATAACGAAGTACTTTACCTTCTTCTGCTGCGATAGCTGACTGCTCTTTGAAGTAAGCATCCGCTTCTGGTAGGCGAGCCATGAACTCTTCAACCGTACCTGAATCATCAAAACCCGGTGGCAGAGCTTGGTCTACTTCAACATCTTCAAGTTCAAGCGCCATGCCTGCTTCACGAGCAAGAATAAGCAACTTACGCGCCACATCCATACCAGATAGATCATCTCGAGGATCCGGTTCAGTGAAGCCGTTCTCTTTTGCAATATTGGTTGCCTGGCTCAGTGTCATACCTTCATCAAGCTTGCCGAAGATGTAAGACAGTGAACCTGAAAGAATGCCGTTGAACTTCTCAAGTTCATCACCTGCAGAGATAAGGTTCTGTAGGTTTTCGATGACCGGTAGACCTGCACCTACTGTTGTCTCGTACATCAGCTTACGACGTGAGTTGCGTGCAACTTCACGAAGCTGATGGTAGTAAGCCATGCTTGCTGTGTTTGCTTTCTTGTTTGGTGTTACTACGTGGAAACCAGCCGCTAGGAAATCAGCGTACTGCGCCGCAATACCTTCGCTAGACGTACAATCAACCAATACTGGGTTGATGATGTGGTTACGTTGAACCAAAGCCGCTAAACGCGCTAGGCTGAACTCTTCAGTCGCACTCGACATACGGTCACGCCACTGCTCTAACGGTAGACCATCGCTGTCTAGCAACAAACCTTTACTGTTTGCTAAACCACATACGCGAATCACGATGCCTTTTTCAGCCAGTTTGCCTTGCTGACGTTGGATCTGGTCAACAAGCTCGCCACCAACACCGCCGACACCCACAACGAATACATCTAGGAAGTGCTTAGAGTTAAATAGGTTCTCGTGACACGCTTTGATTGCTTCAGAGATTTTGTCTTCAGGGATAACCGCTGAAATAGCGCGCTCTGAAGAACCTTGAGCAATAGCAACAATGTTGACGTTCACTTCAGCTAAAGAAGAGAAGAACTGAGATGCTACGCCACGTGAAGTGCGCATACCGTCACCCACCAGCGTTACAATCGCAACGTCATCCATGAACTCAACCGGCTCTAACAGGCCATCTTTAAGTTCAAGTTCAAACGCGTCTGACAACACTTGTTTCGCTTTCACCTTATCAGCCGATTCAATACAGAAGCTGATGCTGTACTCAGAAGAAGATTGAGTAATAAGGACAATAGAAACGCCAGCAGAAGACATCGCGCCGAATACACGACTCGCCATACCTACCATGCCCTTCATGCCTGGGCCTGATACGTTAACCATGGTTAGGTCACTTAGCGTCGTAATACCTTTGATTGCTAGGTTATCTTCGCCAGTGTCTTGGCCAATCAAAGTACCTGCGCCTTGTGGGTTGAAGCTGTTTTTGATCAGACAAGGAATGTGGAATTGCGCAATAGGAGCAATGGTTTTCGGGTGTAGAACCGAAGCACCAAAGTAAGAAAGCTCCATCGCCTCTTGGTAGCTAAGAGACTTGAGCAGACGAGCATCATCAACTAAGCGTGGGTCACAGTTGTAAACGCCATCGACATCAGTCCAGATTTCACAGCAATCAGCACGTAGACACGCCGCTAACACAGCCGCTGAGTAGTCAGAACCATTACGACCTAGTGTGACTAGCTCACCTTTTTCATTACCCGCAGTAAAGCCAGGCATGATGTTAACGTGACCTTTAGGAAGTGGAGATTGTTGGAAGTTCTGAGTAGAGACATCCACATCGACCATAGCTTCAAGGTGATCGCCTTTAGCGTATAGGTATTGGACAGGGTCAATCAGGCTTGCTGGTTGGCCTTTCGCTTCCAGTACCGCTTTCATTAACTGGATAGAGATTCGCTCACCTTTACTGATGATGCGAGCATTAACGTGGTTCGGGCACATACCAAGTAGGTTGATGCCATTCACGAACTGCTTTAGCTGAGCAAGAGAGGTATCCACCTGCTCTTGAAACGCGGCACCATCGATAGAAGGCACGACCGCTTTGATCTCTGCAAACAGTGTGTTAAATGAAGATTCGATCTCTGTAATCTGTGCGTCAGCTTCACCATTTTTCAGTGCAGCTTCAATAACAGCGACCAACTTATTGGTTGTTTTTCCTGGAGCCGATAGTACAACGGCTAGCTCTTCTTGCTGGGCATTATTAGCGATGATATCAGCCGCTCGTAAAAAACGATCTGCATCAGCTAATGATGAACCTCCAAACTTTAAAACGCGCATCCCTTTCTCCATAAGTCATAAAAATGGTACAAAAAAAGGCCTGTATCTTGTTGGATACAGGCCTTTTTTTTAAAATCCGTTACTTAGCAGCCTGCCCCAACAATGTTAATGTCGGTAATAATAATGGTTGTGGTCATTACTAGGTGGCTTACGTGCTGCATATCAAATTCTCTGCTTGTGCTTTACTCTACGTGTATCAATTTTTACCACTGGACGTCAATGAAAAGTTGCGTTTTTTTTACATTCGCACCGTTTTTCAGAGCAAACCGTCATTTAAGGGATAAAACACCCTGTATAAACCTTCACTTAAGATACTGGATTTACTCATTGAACAGGCAAGAGTGATCAATTGCATATATAGTCATAACAAAATGCTATATCGATTGTGCAGCGAACGTACAAGTTCTGTGCTTTAATTGAACGATAACGTTCGAAGAACAATAATAATGACATCAGGAGTGGGAAATGAAGAGATTACTTATTCTTTTGGCTTTTGCTATGCCTGTTGTTTGTTCAGCGAATAGCTTGCCTCTACTACCCAGCCAGATCGATAGTTCTTCTCATAAATTCTTTATCTCCACACAAAACGCGTCGAGTGAAAGCTTCGATACTTGGAAGATAGACAGTGGCTACTCTTATAGCTTGTTTTCAGATGTGGATCTTTACGTCGGTACACGTATCAATAGTGCGGCACTGAAACAGGAAAGTGGATTCTTGAGTGGTGTCAGTTATCAGTTCTCAGAAAGAGTCTCTTTTAACAGTTCTCTACACACCTATAAAGACGAGACCGAAGACAATGAGAAATCGGTAGCCGCAGAGGTTTCCAGCCGAGTGCAACTAACAGATAACCTAGATTTGCATGCCACCCTTGATTATGAAGAGTGGCAGCAAGGTGTTGAAGTGGGACTAGGGTTTCGCTTTTAGTCTCTTTAGCTTGTTCTTTATTAACAGATTAGTGCGGATTGAGATCCAAACTTTTAGTACATCACAAACCATTCCCCGTTCTAATCTATCAACGGCATTCAATTTGAGTCAGTTACGATTCAATTAACAGCTCAGATGAAATTAACACGCCATTCCAATCGGCATAAATATAGTCACCAGGCTGAATCAGTTGATTATGTATAGAGAGTGTCACATTCACTTGGCCGACACCGCGTTTCTCTGTTTTGAATGGCGATGCACCTAACGCCTGAACGCCAAGGTCCATTTGCGACATCATGCCTACATCACGCACCGCACCGTTTACAATCACGCCTTCCCAACCGTTTTCTATCGCGAGAATAGCGAGTTGATCGCCAAGCAGCGCCTTCTGGCATGAGCCATTTCCGTCAACGACAAGCACTTTGCCACAGCCGTCGGTCTCTAAAACCTCGCGAACCTTGGAATTATCGTGATAACAACGAACTGTTACAATTTTTCCAAAGAACGCACCACGTTGGCCGAAGTTCTGCAATGGCATGTTCAGTAGGGTGACTTCGCTTTCAAACTCATCACACAAGTCGGGTGTTATATCGTGCATATATCCTCCGTGAGTAAGGCGTTACCGGTTATGTCAGGCTAGCCTCTATGCTTTTATATGTTATTAAAATTAATCCTTTGTTTTCATTGTTCTATGCTCAATTTATTACTCAATAAAAGTTGATTGAGCATATTTATCTACTAGACTCTTAAGACAGCTTTCAGCTTCCTTGGTTCATAATCCGGTCTTTAGCAGGCAAGATGTGCGAAGCATCTCGAATAATCATTCTTGTTTTGGTGCTAAATAGTCACCATAACATTGGTTAAGTTGTAGCCATACTATTAAAGTTTGTTGCGATACGGCAATTGATGTAAATCAACAAAGTGAATGGAATTAACATTCTCGCGTTGTTAGCATGCTGTTAACATTATAGAATCCACTCCAATCACTAAAAGAATGATTGAAAGGCGTACTGGATCTACGTTATTGGGCAATACTTCAAGGAAGGCAGATAGCTGGAAGTAAGTGTTTTTTTGAAAACTTTAAGTTATCATCAAAAATACATTACCTGTATGTTATGTTTTTGCCTAGAATTTATTCTATTAGCACAGTTTCGTCACAAATTTAGGTACCGCCAAATGCAAACCCCGCAGATTCTTATCGTTGAAGATGAGCAAGTAACTCGTAACACTCTAAAGAGTATTTTTGAAGCAGAGGGATATGCTGTTTTTGAGGCTAGCGACGGTGAAGAGATGCACCAAGTGCTATCTGACAACCAAGTTAACCTTGTAATTATGGACATCAACCTTCCAGGTAAGAATGGCCTACTACTTGCGCGTGAACTACGTGAGCAAGCAAACGTAGCGCTTATGTTCTTAACTGGTCGTGATAATGAAGTTGATAAGATCCTTGGCCTAGAGATCGGCGCTGATGACTACATCACTAAGCCTTTCAACCCTCGTGAACTGACTATCCGTGCACGCAACCTTCTGAACCGTTCAATGAGCACAAGCTCTGTTCAAGAAGAGAAGCGTAGCGTTGAGAAGTATGAGTTCAACGGTTGGGTACTAGATATCAACAGTCGTTCTCTGGTTAGCCCAGATGGCGAAGGCTACAAGCTACCTCGTTCAGAGTTCCGTGCTCTACTTCACTTCTGTGAGAACCCAGGTAAGATCCAAACACGTGCTGACCTTCTTAAGAAGATGACTGGCCGTGAGCTTAAGCCACACGATCGTACTGTAGACGTAACAATCCGTCGTATTCGTAAGCACTTTGAATCTGTTTCTGGTACGCCAGAAATCATCGCAACGATTCACGGTGAAGGCTACCGCTTTTGTGGTGACCTAGAAGACTAATTCGATTCGCGCCTCTTACCATTTAGCACTACTCACCAGTAAGTGTTTTGAACACTAGAAGCGTCATCAATAGTTATTAAAAAGGGAGAATGCCAACGCATTCTCCCTTTTTTATTGTTCTTAATTGGATAAGATTTTAGTAAACCGTATCCACCTTAACGTCTTTCTCTACTAACCACTTCACGGTTTCGCCATCTTTAAGTTCCACCGCCACATCAACAGGCTTGCCACTGTCGATTTCTAGCTGCCATACAAACGCGACTTCCCATTGAGTTTCACTGTGTGTTCTTAAATCAAGATCGTCAGCCGTTACCAACAAGGTGTCTGCACCCTGTTTAACCGTAACACTTTCAACCGCAAGCGTTGCTGGCAGTTGTGAGTCTGACTCTAGGTAGATAGCACCATGTAGGGTCTTATCTTGAGTCTCGCCAATCGTTGGCATCTTGTTGTGCCAAAGGTTGCTTTTCATGGTAACTGTTACTGCAGATACTTCGACTTGATTATCTTGCTGCCATTCTACTTGTGGCGCAGAACAACCCACTAATGCCACTACACATGCGGCGAATGCTAATTTTTTCATTATTCTTCTACCTTTGATTTAACCAACTCTTTAAAACTTCAATGTCATTCTGGTATTCGTTATTTATCTCATCAACCCAATCTGAAATGTTCTCCCACCACGCAGGCAAATCTGGAGATTGAGCTTTCTGGGCAACTTGTTGGATGCGTTTCAGACCAATAGAACCTGCAGCACCTTTAATCTTATGTGCCTCAGAAACGATACTGGCTTTATCTTTCGCGACCATGTTGGAGTTCAATATTTCCATATACTCCGGCATCATATCTTCGAACATCGCGATGCTATCCAAAACCGGTTTCGGTCCAACAATATCAACATAAGACTCTAGCATATCAATATCAAGCAAAATGGTATCAATTTCTGAAAGAACAGGCTTACTCGCGTCGACTTTATCAATGCTCTCAACCTTATCGGTGCCCGCTACCTTCTCAATTACCTCTGGTGCATCTTCGATAAGTTCACTGATGACATCTTGGATAGCTCGAACCGACAAAGGTTTACTGATCGCTTCGTCCATGCCTTTCTGGAAGTACTCTTGCTTGTTGTTTAATACGTTCGCAGTTAACGCCACCAAAGGCGGTAGCTGGCTGTATTTCTCGCGGTAGTATTGAGCAATATCGAAACCCGTCATATCTGGCAGTTGGATATCCAACAACACCAAATCATAGTCTTCAGGATTGAAAGCAATTTGCGCCTCTTTACCCGTCATCACGACTGTCACTTCATGGCCAAGGCTTTCAAGTAGAGAGCGAGCCACTGTGATATTGAGTTCAATGTCTTCGACCATAAAGATCTTAAGATTCGACTGTTTTCTTGGCGTTTTGATCAGAGCCTGAGTATCGTGATTCACTGGAACTCGAATCGAAACCGTAAAGGTACTGCCAAAGCCCTCTTCACTGATGACTTCAATGTGGCCATCCATCATATTAATTAGCTGTTGAGAGACAGCGAGACCAATACCCGTGCCGACAGCGTGCAAGTTGTCCGTGCCCGATTTCACCTGATAGTACATCGCGAAGATCTTCTCGATTTCACTTTCAGGGATACCAATACCAGTATCTTCCACTTCCATCGTAATGTTGGCAAAGTCACCATCAATGTCGGCGCTGACTGTCATCACCACTCCACCATCTTTGGTGAACTTCATCGCGTTACTAACAAGGTTCCACAGTACCTGTCTAAGACGAGTACCATCCACCTCAACAGCAGCTGGAAGATCAGACAATCTTTCTAGATCGAACCTTAACCCTTTCTGCTCAGCCATCAACGCAGAGATACTTTCGATCTCGACAACGAAATCTTCAAAGTTAATAGGCGTAGGGAAGAGTTCAAGCTTACGGCGGTCGAACTTATCCATATCAATAATATCGTTGAAGATATTACCCAGTGTCACCGCGCTCACCTTGATGGTTTGCATCTGCTTGCGCTGTTCGGTGGTCAGTTGGCTATCAAGCAGCATGCGGCTCAAGCCAATGATGCCGTTGAGCGGCGTTCTTAACTCGTGGCTAATAGTTGAGATAAAGGTGGTCTTATCGCGGCTGGCTTTTTCTAACGACTCTTGATGCTCTTTACGCTCAGTAATATCGCGGCCAAAACCAACCAAGCCCAAGTGACGACCATCTTTGCTGTAGAAAGGCACTTTACGCAGTTCGAAGTAACTCTTGCGGCCATCTGGGTATTCAAGCCATTGGTCATAAGTCAGTGCTTGGTTGTCAGCAAATACTTTCTTATCGGTTTCAACAACTTGCTGAGCGACCTCTTTACTGTAAACATCCCAAGGAGTTAAACCAACTAGCTCTTTTTCTGTTTTACCAGTGAGCTCTTCAACCGCACGGTTACAACCAGAGAACACACCATCTTCATTACGGTAGTAAATAAGGTCAGGCGAGGCATCGATAAACGAGCGTAACAGTGCAGTACGTTCTGCGAGTTCAAGCTGAGTACGCTCGCGCTGGAACACCTCGTTTTCGAGATCTTGCATTGCTTCTGCGCGCGCTTCTTCCGCTTTTTCACGCTCTTCAATTTCTTGATTAAGCTTCTCGATATTGAGCTGCATTTTATTGTTGAGTTCTTGGTCTCGCTCACGCATGTCGCCAAGTTTAGAGACCAATTTCGCTAACCTTTGACGTGATTCTTCCAACTGGTCCACGACCACTGACAGAAAATAAACCGCCCAAGGCGTGATCACTAAACCGAAGAAAACTGAACGGACAATGTCGATGTCATCAACATTGCCTTTGAGTGCAAGGGTGATACCGACTTGCACAACAACAGCGAGGGCAACAAGCGCTAGGGCGAGTAAGATAGAAAAGCGGACAATCCCCAGTTTTACGAGTAGATCCACGTAATACTGGGCAAGATTTTTCATGGGTTTCATTTAGCGCTCCATGCGATAAGACTAGCAACATTCTACCCTGTTTGAAGATGGGAGGTAAGCTAGCTACATCACACGCAGCAAGTGTTCAGCGGTAATTTCGAAGGTTAATTAACCAATACAAATACTAACTAAGCAAAAATAGCCGGGGATAATCAAATTGCCAATTTTATAGCGTTAGCGAATTGAGTATGGATGCACCATTGAACGGTTGCGACCGTCTGATTTCGCTTGATACAACGCACTATCAGCCAAGGCAACAGCCGATTCCATTTCATCATCAGGTGTAGGAATGTAAGAGATAATACCAATACTCACCGTGATGAATTCAGAGACTGTCGACTTCTCATGCGCAAGTTCCAATTTTAGGACTTCATCATGAATACGCTGCGCCACCAGCTGAGCACCTTCGGTCGTTGTATTTGGCAGAATAAAGCCGAACTCTTCACCACCATAACGAGCCACACAATCAGATGAACGATTCAACACCTGCTTAAATGCCTGAGAAACCTGAATCAAAGCATCATCGCCTTGTTGGTGTCCGTAAAAGTCGTTGTAGCCTTTAAAGAAGTCGATATCACATAGCATGATCGTCAGTGGCAGCTTCTCACGCACATGATAATGCCACAGTGTAGAGAGCTGTTCATCGAAACGACGTCGGTTAGACACTTTAGTCAGGCTATCCATAAAGCTGAGGCGTTCAAGTTCAAGGTTGGCTTCTTCAAGCTTTTGTTCTGCTAGATAACGCTCTGTAATATCACGCGCCATGATCAACACACCATTAGTGCTCGATGCTGGATCTCTAAACGGTGATTTGACTACATCATACCAAGTAAATGTTCCATCACTTGAGACCACTTTGTCGATATAACGCAGTGATTTACTTTGATGAAGCACTTGATGATCGGTTTCTGATATTCGCGTATAGATGCTATGTGGCACCACATCTTGTAAACGTTTACCGATCAAGTCACTGACTTCAGAGATACCCAGCGCAGCCACAAATGGTTTATTACACGCTTGATAAACCATGTTTTCATTAAAGATACCAATCGAGTCTGGGCTGGCCTCCAGGAGGTTTTGCAAGATGGTGTCACGCTGCGCAAGTGCCACTTCGGTATCTTTTCGCTTCTCCATCTCGCCACGCAGTTTCTGCTGCATGTCATGCCAATCGGTCACATCATGACTAATAGAGAGCGTGCCGATGGTTTCTCCATCTTGGGAAAGCAGCACACTTTGGTAGGTTTCAAGCAAGCAGCTTTTTCCATCTTGATCTGTAGTCCAAGAGCGTTCACTTACACGACCTTTTAATACTCCACCAGAAACACTCAGGGTGCCCTCTTCAGCACGACCATGCCAAAACTTTTTAAACGAGCGATTACTCGTCACTAACTGACCTTTCTGATCTTTCACGTAGATCAGCTCAGACAAAGAATCCAAAGCGGTACAAGCAACATTCAGTTCTCGAACTTCTTGGGACAGTTCTTCGTTAGTGTTTTTATAAGGTGAGGCGTGAATCATCCAAGCCTGCTTATTTCTAAAATGGATCTTACGACCGATCAAGTTGATCTTGAACGACTCAAATTCAGAAAGCGCCCACAGGGAGACCTGCTCGAAGGCTCGAGAGTTGATGTGGTTGGTTAAGTAGTGACGAAAGCTGTTCTCGCTTTCCACAGTAGGAAAGCGAAAATTAACACCGATTTGGCGGATACCAAGCAACTGCATGGCTTGGCGATTGGCATAGAGTATTTCGCCACTTCGAACATCAACAAAGTAGAGTGGCGACGGGGTAGCAAGTAGAAGCGTTTCGATATGCGACTGATAACGAGAATAGAGATGCCAGCAGATGAGAGCAATCAGCAATACAACAACGATATAAATACCGTAGCCATACGCCCTGTCCCACAACCAAGTCATTACCAGTTCCATTTACTCTCAATCTATACCATAAAATCTGTTAGGGAAATGTTACCACTATTTATTGGTTTTATCAGCTGTTACCTACAGTCACCCATTTCTATTAATTGGCCGCGTTTAAAACAGGCAACGTGTACTCGAATGCAGAGCCCGTTTTGATGCCTTGAGCACCGGTTTTATCCAACGAACGACCTATTTCAGTCATCGCTAACCAGCGGTTCTCACACCATAAAGGAGAAAGTAAGGTTGGGCGTCTCGCCGCTGAAGAAACACGGTGATAAACCACGTCCGCAGGCGTGCGTTGAATGATCTCACTCGCGATATCGATGTACTCTTCAAGGCTTGGGGCTTCTAGCTTTCCTGCCTTCCACGCCTTAGCCATGGTACTGCCCTCTACTATATGAAGGCCGTGCAGCTTAATACCATCGGTGCCAACGGCTAATACCTTGTCTAAGGTTTCAAGGTTATCCGCTTTAGTTTCTTTTGGTAGACCAACAATAAGGTGAGTACACACCTTGATACCTAAAGCGCGTGCGCGTTGGGTGATCGTTTCATACACCGCAAAATCGTGGCCGCGGTTAATTCGCTTGAGGGTTTTATCATTGGCGGTTTGCAGGCCAAGCTCGAGCCAAATCTCATAGCCTTGTTTAACGTAGCCCGCTAACAGATCCAACACCGCATCAGGCACACAGTCTGGTCGCGTACCAACACAAAGGCCGACGATCTCTGCACCGGGTGCTTTTAGCGCCTCTTCATACATATTCTTGAGCACTTGCACCTCAGCATAAGTGCTGGTGTACGCCTGAAAGTAAGCCAGGTACTTCTTGGCACGAGCAATCTCACCCGCACGATCTTTTAGCTGGTCAGCAATACTTTGAATTTGAGTTTGTTCATCGGCAAAGGAAGCCACGTTACAAAACGTGCAACCTCCACGGCCAATTGTCCCGTCTCGGTTTGGGCAGCTGAAACCACCATGAAGCGTCAGCTTGTGAACCTTCTCGCCATAACGGCGTTGAAGGTCTTGGCCGATAGTATTGACCAACTCGTGTAATTGCATATTTTCAAAGCACTCAAGTAAATAAGAATGAATATCAGTCTTTTTTGAAAAAAAATTACATCCCTGCAAAATTCGACCAATTAGTTTACTCAAGGCTTTTTGCGAGCAACCTAACAAATATCAATAAACATGCAAAAAATCGGCTCTATTTGCCTAATGTTGCACATTTGTTAGGCATTAAATTCAAAATAAAACGAAAAAAATGGTCTACATGGGTCAACTTTCATTGCAATTCGCCTAGACAAAATTGTAGGATACTTACACATATTGGCTATTTTTGAGTATTTACTTACAACGAAAACTTGCTAATAAGTCGGTGATATCTAACTCCCACCTATATAAACCACTAGTTTGTGGTTAAAAATAAACAGGTATCACTAAGGATTGTTTTTCTCGCAATACTTTTCCTGCGAGATACGGAAAGGATTCAAACCGCCAGCATAGGCAGGTTTAGACCCATAAATATAAAAGGACAAGGCTGACTTTATACAAATAAGTTGCGCCTAGATTTAACTGGAAGGATGTATCTATGGTAGATCAAGAGCAGAACTCACAGGGTCTGTATACTCCTGAATTGGAGCATGACGCTTGTGGTATCGGTTTTGTTGCGCATCTAAAGAATCGCAAATCTCATGATGTAGTAACTCAAGCACTCGATATGCTTGCACGTATGGAACACCGTGGCGGCCAAGGCTGCGATCCGTGTTCTGGTGATGGTGCAGGTATCCTGCTACAGAAGCCGCACGAATTCTTACTAGAAGAAGCCGTAAAGCTTGGAATTAAGCTGCCATCTTTTGAAAAATATGGTGTTGGTGTTGTACTTTTCCCTAAAGATGAACACAAACGTGCACAGTGTCGTGACATTCTAGAACGCAATGCACAACGCCTTGAGTTAGAAGTTATCGGTTACCGTGAACTTCCAACGGACAATTCAATGATTGGTGCTGACCCACTAAGCACTGAACCTCAATTTGAACACGTATTTATTTCTGGCGGCCCTGGTATCACACCAGAAGAGCTTGAGCGTAAACTGTATGTTCTACGTAACTACACGGTTCGTGTATGCCTAGAAAGCGTTTCAAATATCGGTGATGACTTCTACATCAACTCTATGTCTTACAAGACATTGGTGTACAAAGGTCAGCTAACAACTGAACAAGTTCCTCAGTACTTCCTAGATCTGCAAAACCCAACCATGGTGACAGCTCTAGCACTAGTACACTCTCGCTTCTCTACCAATACATTCCCACGTTGGCGTCTAGCTCAGCCTTTCCGTTACATCGCGCACAATGGCGAAATCAATACGGTTCGCGGCAACCTGAACTGGATGAAAGCACGTGAAGCAATCCTAGAATCGGATCTGTTTACACAAGCTGAAATCGACATGCTACTTCCTATCTGTCAGGAAGGTAGTTCGGATTCATCAAACTTCGATATGGCACTTGAGCTACTTGTTCTTTCAGGTCGTACTCTGCCACACGCGTTGATGATGATGATCCCGGAAGCATGGCAAGAAAACAAAAACATGGATCCAACTCGTCGTGCGTTCTACCAGTACCACGCGAACGTAATGGAACCATGGGATGGCCCAGCATCAGTATGTTTCACCGATGGTGTTCAAGTAGGTGCAACACTTGACCGTAACGGTCTGCGTCCTTCTCGCTACACAGTAACTAAAGACGACTTCCTAGTAATGGCGTCTGAGTCTGGTGTTGTTGAGATTGCACCTGAAAACGTTGAGTACCGTGGTCGTCTACAACCAGGTCGTATCTTCGTTGCTGACCTTGAGCAAGGCCGCATCATTTCTGATGAAGAAGTGAAAGACAGCATTGCTAAAGCACAACCTTACGAAAAGTGGGTTGAAGAGAACCTTCTGAGCCTGAAAAAGCTACCGGATGCGAGCAACGAATTTAGCCAACCTTCTCCAGAGAAACTACTACACAAACAACAATCGTTTGGCGTGAGTTCTGAAGAAGTAAACGAAATCATTCTACCTCTTGCGAAAACAGGCTACGAGCCACTTTCTGCAATGGGTGCTGACTGGCCGCTAGCGATTCTTTCTCACCAATCGCAGCACCTTTCAAACTACTTCAAACAGTTGTTTGCACAAGTAACTAACCCGCCGATCGACCCGATTCGTGAGCGCATGGTTATGTCTCTGAACACTTACCTAGGTAAAGACCATAACTTACTTGCTGAAACACCTGAGCACTGTCAAAAAGTAGAACTTGAGTCTCCAGTACTGTCTAACTCTGAGTTAGAAAAACTGCGTGCAATCGATAACGAGCACCTTCAGGCGAAGACGCTGGATATCGTATTCCAAGCAAATGGCGACCAAGGTAAGTTAGAGCGCGCACTTAAGCGTATCTGCCAATACGCAGAAGACGCAGTGATTGATGGCTACTCTATCATCCTACTGACAGACCGTGCGGTTAACTCTAACCATGCCGCTATTCCAGCAATGCTGGCGGTTGGCGCGGTTCACCACCACCTAATCCGTAAAGGTCTACGTGCTAAGTGTGACATCGTTGTTGAAACGGGCGACGCTCGTGAGACACACCACTTTGCAACGCTTATCGGTTATGGTGCAAACGCAGTTAACCCATACCTAGTTATTGAAACGATTGTTGAACTGCAACGTACTAAGAAGCTAGATCCAAACGTACACCCACGTGAGTTATTCGATAACTACCGTAAAGGTGTTAACGGCGGTCTACTTAAGATCTTCTCTAAGATGGGGATCTCTACGCTGCAGTCTTACCACGGTGCACAAATCTTTGAAGCACTTGGTGTTAGCAAATCAGTGGTTGAAAAATACTTCACAGGTACTGTTTCTCGTATCCAAGGTCTAACGATCGACGATATCGCGCGAGAAGTATTGGTTCGTCACCGTGTTGGTTACCCAGCTCGTGAAATTCCAGCTCAGATCCTTGATGTTGGTGGTGTTTACCAGTGGAAACAACGTGGTGAGAAACACTTATTCAACCCAGAAACGATTTCTCTACTTCAAGAATCGACGCGTAACAAAGATTACGGTCAGTTCAAGAAGTACGCAAAAGCAGTTGATGACCAAGGCGACAACGCAGCAACGCTACGTAGCCAACTGGACTTCATCAAGAACCCTGCAGGCTCTATTCCTCTAGCGGAAGTAGAACCAATCGAGAACATCCTTAAGCGTTTCGCAACAGGCGCAATGAGCTTTGGTTCAATCTCGCATGAGGCTCACTCAACACTCGCTGTTGCGATGAACCGCATTGGCGCGAAATCAAACTCAGGTGAAGGTGGTGAAGACCCAGCACGTTTCGAGCGTAAAGAAAATGGCGACTGGGAACGTTCAGCAATCAAACAGGTGGCTTCTGGTCGCTTTGGTGTAACGTCTTACTACCTATCTAACGCTGATGAGCTGCAAATCAAGATGGCTCAAGGTGCGAAACCTGGCGAAGGTGGTCAACTACCTGGTGATAAGGTTGATGACTGGATCGGCGCAACACGTCACTCGACTCCGGGCGTAGGTCTTATCTCGCCACCGCCACACCACGATATCTACTCAATCGAGGATTTGGCTCAACTAATCTACGATCTGAAAAATGCTAACCGTAATGGCCGTGTAAACGTGAAGCTAGTATCGGAAGCAGGCGTAGGTACGATTGCATCAGGCGTAGCGAAAGCAAAAGCTGACGTGGTACTTATCGCAGGTTTTGATGGTGGTACAGGTGCATCTCCGATGTCTTCTATCCGTCACACAGGTCTGCCTTGGGAACTTGGTCTAGCAGAAACGCACCAAACACTACTGAAAAACGGCCTGCGTAACCGTATCGTTGTTCAGTCTGATGGTCAGATGAAAACACCACGAGACCTTGCAGTCGCAACGTTACTAGGCGCTGAAGAATGGGGCGTAGCAACAGCAGCATTGGTTGTTGAAGGCTGTATCATGATGCGTAAGTGTCACAAAAATACATGTCCTGTTGGTATTGCAACACAGAACAAAACTCTGCGTGAGCGTTTCGACGGCCGCGTAGAAGACGTAGTGACTTTCTTCCAATACATGGCTGAAGGTTTACGTGAAGTAATGGCTGAGCTTGGCTTCCGTTCTATCGACGAAATGGTTGGTCAATCACACAAACTTAAAGTTCGCGATGACATCGGCCACTGGAAGTACAAGAACCTAGATCTAACACCAGTACTGCACATTGAGCAGGCTCGTGCTGAAGACGGTATCTACAACCAGACAAAACAAAATCACAACCTAGAAGACGTTCTAGACCGTAAGTTGATTCAAGCTGCAATTCCAGCACTTGAGAAAGGCGAAGCCGTGAATGCGACCTTCCCTATCATCAACACGGATCGCTCTGCAGGTACCATGCTGTCGAACGAAATCTCGAAGGTTTACAAAGACCAAGGTTTACCACAACCAATGAACGTTAAATTCCACGGTAGTGCGGGCCAATCTTTCGGTGCATTCCTTGCGAAAGGCGTTAAGTTCGAAGTCGAAGGCGACGCGAACGATTACTGGGGTAAAGGTCTGTCTGGCGGTACATTGGTACTGTACCCAGATGCGAAATCTTCTATCGTTGCTGAAGATAACATCGTGGTTGGTAACGTATGTTTCTACGGTGCGACTTCAGGTGAGTCTTTCATTCGCGGTATGGCTGGCGAACGTTTCTGTGTTCGTAACTCTGGTGCTAAGGTTGTTGTTGAAGGCGTTGGTGACCACGGTTGTGAATACATGACTGGCGGTGTTGCGATTATCCTTGGCTCAACAGGTCGTAACTTTGCTGCGGGCATGAGTGGCGGTGTCGCTTATGTTTGGGACAAAGCGGGTGACTTCGAAACCAAGCTTAACCCAGAACTTGTAGACCTAGATCCAATTGAACAAGAAGATAAAGATCTTCTACTAGATATGCTAACCAAGCACGTTGAATTCACAGGAAGTGAAGTTGCTCAGTCTTTCCTAGACAACTTTGAAGCAAGTGTTGCATCACTGATTAAAGTTATGCCACGCGACTACAAAGCAGTTCTTGAGAAGCGTAAAGCTGAAGCACAACAGGCACAAACGGAAGAAGTGGAGGCAGTATAATGGGTAAGCCTACTGGATTTTTAGAACACGGTCGCGAGCTTCCAAAGAAGCTCGATCCATCGGTTCGTATTGAAGACAACAAAGAGTTCGTACTTAACGAAGAGTTTGGTGACAAGATCAATACTCAAGCATCTCGTTGTATGGACTGTGGTGTACCTTTCTGTCACAACGGCTGTCCGATTGGTAACATCATCCCAGAATTCAATGATGCGGTTTACCGTGACAGCTGGGAAGAGGCTTGGAATATCCTAAGCTCTACCAACAACTTCCCTGAGTTTACCGGTCGTGTTTGTCCTGCTCCTTGTGAAAGTGCCTGTGTTCTTGGTATCAACCAAGACCCAATCACTATCTGTAATATCGAGAAAACGATTGTTGAAACTGCGTACCGTGAAGGGTACGCAAAACCTAAAACACCACGCTCTCGCACAGGTAAAACTGTCGCAGTTATCGGTTCAGGTCCTGCTGGCTTAGCCGCAGCGGAGCAGCTAAACAGCGCTGGTCACTCGGTAACGGTATTTGAACGTGACGAGAAAGTCGGTGGTCTACTTCGCTTCGGTATCCCAGATTTCAAACTGGGTATGGACGTGATTGATCGTAAGCTCAACCTAATGGCTGAAGCGGGCGTTGAGTTTAAAGTTAACCAACACATCGGTGTTGATGTTAACGCTCAGCAGCTACGCCAAGAGTTTGATGTGGTATTGCTAACGGGTGGTTCTACGGTTCCACGTGACTTGCCAATCCCTGGTCGTGAGTTGAAAGGCGTTCACTTTGCCATGGAATTCCTTGGTCAAAACAACCGCCGTGCTAACAACCTAGATCTTAAAACAGAAGAGATTCACGCTAAAGATAAGCACGTTGTGGTTATCGGTGGTGGTGATACTGGTTCTGACTGTGTGGGCACATCAAACCGTCATAAGGCAGCGAGCATTACTCAGGTTGAGATCATGCCGATCCCACCAGAGAAGCGCCCTGCAAACATGCCTTGGCCTCAATACCCAATGATCATGAAAACCACCACTTCTCACGAAGAAGGTTGTGAACGTCACTGGAACATCTTAACCAAAGAGTTCATCGGTAACGAGCAAGGTCAAGTGACGGGTCTACGTATTGCTGACATCGTTTGGCAAGATGCGAAACCAGGTGAGCGTCCAGGCTTTGATGAAGTCGCGAACTCTGAACGTGTTATTCCTTGTGACATGGCATTCCTAGCAATGGGCTTCTTACACCCGGAGCCAACCGGCGTGCTTGCTCAACTAGACATTAAACTGGACGAGCGCGGTAACGTCGCTTCTGAAGGTTTTGCAACGAACCAGAAAGGCGTTTTCGCTGCTGGTGATATGCGTACTGGTCAATCTCTAGTTGTACGTTGTATTAATGAAGGTCGTGAATGTGCAATTGCCATTGATGACTTCTTAATGGGTAACTCAAACTTAGAAGCGAAAGCTGATTCACTCATGCTTTCCGCATAATATTTCTCGGGCTAACGTCAATTACGTTAGCCTAGAGGAAAAGCAATACCCTTCCTAACTTTTATATTTGGCTAGCACTCGATGCTAGCCTTTTTTCTATCTGGCATTTGTCGTTTTCAAAATCATCCTGTTGTATATGTTAAATCTCGTTAACATTCACCTTATATATCTCATTGATATCCATCGACTATTTTAGATTATTAAGTGGCTAATCGCGTTTATGCATGATAATTAACCATGAACTTGACCTTAAACACAATTAGCTATACGTTGTAAAGCTGATGAAAATAAAATCAATCGGTTTTGTTAACACAACCAATAACGTTTTAACTGGCTAAAGCAAACTATCAGTTTATAAAAAACAACAAGTATATGAATAGTTAGTCATTTACTGTCTGGATGACAGAGAAGCAAAAGGGAGAATTGCAATGGCTCTATATGATCCTAGTCTTGAAAAAGACAACTGTGGATTTGGTTTAATAGCGCAAATGGAAGGCCAACCTAGTCATAAGTTGGTAAGAACTGCTATTTCAGCCCTCGATCGCATGACACACCGTGGTGGTATCGCTGCGGATGGTAAAACCGGGGATGGCTGTGGCTTATTACTACAGAAGCCTGACTCTTATCTCAGAATTATTGCTGAAGAGAATAACTTCAAGCTCGGCAAGCAATACGCTGTCGGCATGATTTTCTTCAGCCAAGATCCAATCAAAGCGCAATCCGCGCAAGACATCGTCAATAAAGAGCTCGCTCAAGAGACCTTAACGGTTGCAGGTTGGCGCGTAGTACCGACCAACACCGACGTATTAGGTCCGATTGCCAAAGATTCAGTTCCCAATATTCAGCAAGTGTTTATCTCGGCCCCCGCGGGTTGGCGTGAACGCGATATTGAACGACGCCTTTATATCGCTCGTCGCAGAATTGAAAAACAGATCACCGAAGACAAAGATTTCTATATTTGTAGCCTTTCGACACAAGTCATGGTTTACAAAGGTCTGTGTATGCCGGCCGATCTTCCGCGATTTTACCTCGATCTTGCAGACTTACGCATGGAATCGGCGATATGTCTGTTCCACCAGCGTTTCTCAACCAATACTCAGCCACGTTGGCCACTGGCTCAACCATTCCGCTATTTAGCGCACAATGGTGAGATCAATACCATTGAAGGTAACCGACAATGGGCTAAGGCTCGTGCCTATAAATTCTCTTCGCCGTTGCTGCCAGACTTACAAACCGCCGCACCCTTTGTGAATGAGACAGGCTCAGATTCATCAAGCCTAGATAACATGCTCGACCTGTTCCTTGCCGGTGGTATGGATGTGTTCCGAGCGATGCGCATGCTTGTGCCGCCCGCTTGGCAAAACCACCCAGATATGGACCCAGATCTACGTGCATTCTACGACTTCAACTCAAAGCACATGGAACCGTGGGATGGTCCTGCTGGTATCGTACTTTCAGATGGTCGTTACGCTGCGTGTAACCTAGATAGAAACGGCCTGCGTCCTGCGCGTTATGTGATTACCAAAGACAATCTAATCACGCTCGCATCAGAAGTCGGTATCTGGAACTATGCACCGGATGAAGTCGCAGAGAAAGGCCGTGTTGGCCCGGGCGAACTGTTGGTAATAGATACTCGCCGCGGCAAGCTATGGCAATCTAATGAGATCGACAATGACCTCAAAGGCCGCCACCCATATAAAGAGTGGATGGAAAAGAACGTTCACAAGTTAACGCCATTTTCTGCGCTGCAAGATGACCAAGTGGGTAAGCGTAGCTTTGACGATGATACGCTCAAGACCTACCAAAAACAGTTTGCGATGAGCAACGAAGAGTCCGACCAAGTGCTGCGTGTGCTTGGTGATATGGGGCAAGAAGCAGTGGGCTCAATGGGCGACGACACGCCAATGGCTGTGCTCTCTTCAAAAGAACGCTTGGTCACTGATTACTTCCGTCAAAAGTTTGCACAAGTCACCAACCCACCGATTGATCCATTGCGTGAAAAACACGTGATGTCTTTGGCGACCAGTATTGGTAAAGAGATGAACGTGTTCTGTGAAACAGACGGTCACGCCTATCGTGTCACGTTTGATTCACCAGTACTGCTTTACTCAGACATGCAGCAGCTTCTGCAGTTGAGTCAAAAACATTATCGTCATGTCATTCTCAGCATGCACTACGACCCGAATAACCAAGATCTAGAACAAGCAATCAAAGCAGTATGTGATAGCGCCGAACAAGAAGTCAGCGAAGGTGCGGTTTTAGTTGTGCTGTCGGACAAAGGTTTAGAGAAAGGAAAACTACCGATCCCTGCAGCCATGTTGGTTGGTGCGGTGCAAACAAGGCTTGCTGACACCAACCTGCGTTGTGATGCCAACATCGTTGTTGAGACAGCAACTGCGCGCGACCCACACCAATTTGCTGTGCTGCTTGGCTTCGGTGCAACCGCGGTTTACCCATACCTCGCTTATGAAGCGTTAGGTAAAATGTTGGATGATGGCTCTTTAGATAAAGATTATCGTGCCGCAATGCAAAATTACCAAAACGGCATCAACAAAGGTCTGTACAAGATCATGTCGAAGATGGGAATTTCAACCATTGCCTCTTATCGCTGTTCACAGCTTTTCGAAGCCGTTGGCCTTCATTCCGATGTTGTTGAGCTCTGTTTCCGCGGAGTTACCACTCGAATCCAAGGCGCAAGCTTTAGCGATTTCCAACAAGATATCTATAACTTATCGCGTAAAGCCTGGACTAAGCGTAAGCCAATCGAGCACGGTGGTTTACTCAAATACGTACACGGCGGCGAATATCACGCCTATAACCCTGATGTGGTTGGCACTCTGCAAACTGCAGTAAAAACAGGTGAGACATCGGATTATCTCTCTTTTGCTAAGCAAGTAAATGCTCGTCCAGCTGCGATGTTACGCGACTTAATGAGCCTCAAAAAAGCCGATCAGCCTCTACCACTAGAGCAAGTCGAGCCTAACAGCGATCTGTTTAAACGCTTCGACTCTGCGGCAATGTCGATCGGTGCTTTGAGCCCAGAAGCGCATGAAGCATTAGCAATGGCGATGAACCGCTTGGGTGGTTACTCAAACTCTGGTGAAGGTGGTGAAGACCCTCGACGCTTTGGTACTGACCGTAACTCTCGTATCAAGCAGATAGCTTCCGGTCGTTTTGGTGTGACGCCACATTACTTAACCAATGCGGATGTTTTGCAGATCAAGGTCGCGCAAGGTGCGAAGCCTGGAGAAGGTGGTCAACTGCCCGGCCATAAAGTTACCGCAGAAATCGCTAAGCTGAGATATTCAGTTCAAGGGGTGACACTGATCTCCCCTCCTCCACATCACGATATTTATTCTATCGAGGATCTAGCGCAGCTGATTTTCGACCTTAAACAAGTGAACCCTAAAGCCTTGGTTTCAGTAAAGTTAGTATCGGAACCGGGTGTAGGCACGATTGCAACTGGTGTAGCGAAAGCCTATGCCGATCTGATCACCATTTCTGGCTACGATGGCGGTACCGCGGCAAGCCCTCTAACCTCGGTAAAATACGCAGGTTGCCCTTGGGAGCTTGGCTTAGCAGAAACTCAACAAGCACTGGTTGCTAACGGGCTTCGTCATAAGATCCGCCTGCAAGTCGATGGTGGTTTAAAAACTGGCCTTGATGTGATTAAAGGTGCGATTCTCGGTGCAGAAAGCTTTGGTTTTGGTACCGCGCCAATGGTCGCAATGGGTTGTAAGTTCTTACGAATTTGTCACCTAAACAACTGTGCGACGGGTGTTGCGACTCAAGATGAAACACTACGCCGCGAATACTTCAAAGGCCTGCCAGACATGGTGGTGAACTACTTTACAGGCCTAGCCGATGAAGTTCGCCAATACCTTGCAGAACTCGGCGTAGAAAAACTAACGGACCTGATTGGTCGTACTGACTTACTTGAAGCCGTTCAAGGTCTCACCGCGAAACAGAACAAGCTCGATCTCTCTTCAATACTCGAAGCTCCGGTATCTCCAGAAGGTCACCCACTGTTTTGGACCGAGCCAAACGCACCATTTGATAAAGCTCAGCTCAACCAGCAGATTCTGGATGATGCACTCGATGCAATTGAGAAACGTCAATCCACCAGCCTTTACTACAACGTGATCAACACAGACCGCTCGATTGGTGCTCGTATCTCTGGTGAAATTGCTAAGCGATACGGCAACCAAGGGATGGCAGGTTCACCAATCAAGTTATATCTCGACGGTACAGCAGGCCAATCTTTTGCGGTTTGGAACGCAGGCGGCGTTGAGCTTTACCTAACAGGCGATGCCAATGACTATGTTGGCAAAGGCATGGCTGGCGGCAAAGTGGTTATCAAGCCTCACCAAGGCACCGCATTTACTTGTAACGAAGCGACCATCATAGGCAACACCTGTCTGTATGGCGCAACTGGAGGCAAGCTGTTTGCAGCTGGTACGGCTGGCGAACGATTTGGCGTACGTAACTCAGGTACGGTTGCTGTGATTGAAGGCGCTGGTGACAACGCCTGTGAATACATGACCGGCGGTATTGTTGCCATTCTTGGCGCAACTGGCGTCAACTTCGGTGCGGGTATGACAGGTGGCTTCGCTTATGTCATGGATAAGAACGAAGACTTCCAAGGTCGAGTAAATAACGAATCGGTTGAGGCACTTTCTCTGTCTGATCTATACATCCACCAAGAACATCTGCGTGGTTTGATTGCAGAGCACTTAGAAGAGACAGGTTCAGTACACGCTGAAGCGATTCTGGCGAACTTTGATGAATGGATTCCGAAGTTCTACCTAGTGAAGCCAAAGACGGCGGATCTTAACACCTTGCTCGGTCACCAAAGCCGCAGCTCTGCTGAACTTCGTGTTCAAGCGCAATAATTGGAAGGAGCCAATAATGAGCCAGAATGTATACCAATTTATTGATGTGAATCGCGTAGACCCAGCGAAGAAACCAATCAAGATACGTAAGATTGAGTTTGTAGAGATCTACGAACCTTTCACTAAACAGCAAGCGAAAGCGCAAGCAGACCGTTGTTTAGACTGTGGTAACCCATACTGTGAATGGAAATGTCCTGTTCACAACTACATCCCTCAGTGGCTTAAGCTTGCCAATGAAGGGCGTATTATCGAAGCCGCTGAACTGTCTCACCAAACCAACAGCCTGCCTGAGGTTTGCGGTCGAGTTTGCCCTCAAGACCGCTTGTGTGAGGGCTCTTGTACCCTCAATGACGATTTCGGTGCCGTAACCATTGGCAATATTGAAAAGTACATTACCGACAAAGCCTTTGAGATGGGTTGGAAGCCTGACATGTCTCACGTTGAGTGGACTGATAAAAAGGTCGCGATCATCGGTGCGGGGCCAGCAGGTCTAGCGGCGGCTGACATCCTAGTTCGTAATGGCGTAAAAGCCGTTGTGTTTGACCGCTATCCGGAGATCGGTGGCCTACTGACGTTTGGTATTCCATCGTTCAAGCTTGAGAAAGGCATCATGGAAAATCGTCGCCGTATCTTTAGCGAGATGGGCGTCGAGTTCCAAATGAATACCGAAGTCGGCAAAGATGTACAACTTCAGCAACTCGTCGATGACTACGACGCTGTTTTCCTTGGTGTCGGCACCTATAAAAACATGCGTGCGGGTTTAGACAACGAAGATGCACCGGGCGTTTATGATGCTCTGCCATTCTTGATTTCTAATACCTACAAGGTCATGGAACTGGAAAACCCAACCCCATTTATCGATATGCAAGGTAAGAAAGTCGTCGTGCTTGGTGGTGGTGATACGGCGATGGACTGCGTTCGAACCTCTATTCGTCAGAATGCGGCAGATGTGGTGTGTGCTTACCGCCGAGATGAAGCCAACATGCCAGGTTCTCGCCGTGAGGTGAAGAATGCGCGTGAAGAGGGTGTGAAGTTCAAGTTCAACCTCCAACCTATTGGCTTAGAGCTTAACAGCACTGGTCATGTGGTTGGCGTTAAATTCGTAAAAACCGCTTTGGGTGAACCTGATGAAGCAGGTCGCCGTCGCCCGGAACCTGTCGAAGGTAGTGAGCATGTTCTTGAAGCAGATGCCGTTATCATGGCATTTGGTTTCCAACCTCATGCGATGGAATGGCTAGAACCTTTCGGTGTGGAGCTCGATCAGTGGGGTCGCATCAAGGCTCCTAACAAACAAGAGTTTCAATACCAAACCACCAACAGCAAGATCTTTGCAGGTGGTGATGCGGTTCGAGGATCTGACTTAGTGGTGACCGCTATCGATGAAGGCCGTAAAGCCGCAGAAGGGATCTTGGACTACCTAGAAGTGTGACTAATCTAAGGTTTCCTTTATTACTCAGGCCGTTACTATAAAAAAGGGATCCAATGATGGATCCTTTTTTGAATTAGATACGTTTATCACAAGCATATCGAAAAATACGTAAAACAATCGCAAACAAGCCAATACCTATAACTACAATTAAAACAACGCCATAGGAAACATTATGAAAAAAGCAGCTCTCCTCTCGTTATCACTTTTAACGTTAACCGCTTGCAGCCAAGGAATCACGGACATGAAAGACAGAACTTCATCACCTTGTGGAGACAAACCAAACTGCGTATCAACTCAAGATGATCGTGAGCAACATGCATTGGCCGCGTTTGAGTTGTCAGATTCAGCGAGCTTAGATGCGATTGAGCAGGTTGCACTAACCTTACCGGGATCGAAAACCGCGAGTAAAACAGAAGATTATCTGCGTGTTGAATGTACCTCTCGCATCATGCGTTTTGTCGATGACTTAGAGCTTAAGATCACGGATGGCAAACTGATCGTGCGTTCAGAGTCTCGTACTGGCCATTCTGATTTTGGCGTAAACCGAAAACGAGCTGAACAACTTCGTGCTAGCTTGAAAAGCGAAGGCCTAATCAAATAGATAAAAGAATACGCAGATAAATCACTACTATTCGGATGAGAAGTGCCTCTGGGCAGTCGCTCGACACTTCTTATCCATGCTACAATTTCGCTCTACTGTTTAAATATTATTTATTAAGAGACTACACATGAAAATCGGCATCATTGGCGCAATGGAGCAAGAAGTTGCGATCCTAAAAGCAGCAATTTCAGACATTACTGAAGTTAATAAAGGCGGTTGTACCTTTTTCTCTGGTCAGCTAAATGGTGTTGACGTTGTTTTGCTTCAATCTGGCATTGGTAAAGTAGCAGCGGCTGTTGGTACTTCAATCCTACTAAGCGAATACCAACCAGATGTCGTTCTTAACACGGGCTCTGCTGGCGGTTTTGATTCAACACTGAACCTTGGCGATGTGGTTATCTCAACTGAAGTTCGACACCACGATGCAGACGTTACAGCTTTCGGTTACGAAATCGGCCAAATGGCAGGTCAACCTGCAGCGTTCAAAGCTGACGACAAGCTGATGGCTGTTGCAGAACAAGCACTAGCACAAATGGAAGATAAGCACGCCGTTCGTGGCCTTATCTGTACTGGCGACGCATTTGTTTGTACAGCAGAACGCCAAGAGTTCATCCGTAAGCACTTCCCATCAGTGGTAGCTGTAGAGATGGAAGCATCGGCTATCGCTCAAGCTTGTCACCAATTCCAAGTACCATTCGTGGTTGTTCGTGCAATCTCTGATGTTGCAGACAAAGAATCACCAATGAGCTTCGAAGAGTTCCTGCCACTAGCAGCGCAAAGCTCTTCTGAAATGGTTATCAAGATGGTTGCCCTACTAAAGTAAGCGACTAGACATGCAAACACTGTTTGATCAGGTATTTGCAAATGGCGTGCTCCTTGTGATGTGGGGAGCACTGCTTTTTCATTTAATTTTACCTATCCCCCATGCCGCACACCCCACGACCTTATGGCATAAGTTTGCTGAGCTTTTAGCAAGCAAGGTTAATAACAACCACAACTATTCCCAAAGCTTAATCTCAGGTACATTAGCTTGGGGGTTAATGGTACTGCCAACTCTGGTTATTCTCTTGGCACTGCAATCGTTGGTTTGGCAATCTCAACTGTTTGAATTGGCACTGTTATTACTCGCGATTGATTGGCGCAATAATGAAAAGCTGGCTAACCAACTGATCAAAGCACTTGGCCGAGAAGATAAAGCGGCCGCTCGTCAGTTACTGGCTCCGATTGTCAATCGTCAAACCGAATCACTTTCGTCACTTGGCCTCGGCAAAGCCGCCACAGAAACCATCATCATGGGTTACGCTCGTAACGTAGTTTGTGTGTTTTTCTGGTACGCCATTGGTGGTGGAATCGCTGCGTTAATGTATCGCCTTGTGGTCGAGTTAGCTCGAGCTTGGTCGCCAAGTCGCAAGCAATTTTCTCCGTTCGGCTCAACGGCGATCAAGATAGTCGCGATTCTCGAATTTATACCGATGCGTTTGTTTGCTTTGATGATCGTATGTGGTGATAAAGCAACGCACACATTTAAGATGATGTTAGTCCAAAGTCGCTCTTGGCCACTACCCGGCCCAGCCTGGTTGATCACGGCTGTTGGCAACAAGCTTGAACTATCATTGGGTGGCCCTGCGATTTACGACAACACTAAAGCCATTCGCGCAAAATTAGGCGGAAGAATCGCACCGTCAGCTCTGCATCTATCTCAGGTTCAGAAACTACTCTTTGGTCGCATCGCTATCTGGATCTTTTTACAAAGCCTAGCCTTACTATTTATTCACCAAGGGATTTAGAGTGGAATCTTCAGCACTTGTTACAAGCCTTACTATTTTGTCTTCCAGCTTATGGCTGCCTTTATCATTTGCAGAAGAAGTACCACTGACTCAAGAACAAGTACAGCCGGCTCAACGCGTGGTCAGCCTTGCTCCTCATGCCACTGAACTCGCGTACAGCGCAGGTTTAGGTAACAACCTTGTCGCCGTAAGTGAACGAAGTGATTACCCACCACAAGCCGATAAGCTTGAAAAAGTGGCAAACTATCAAGGTATCAAGGTTGAGAAGATCATCGCACTTCAGCCTGATTTGATTCTTGCGTGGCCAGCGGGAAACCCGCCCAGAGAGCTCGCGAAACTAGAGCAATTTGGTTTTAATATTTACTACTCCAAGACCAAAAGCCTAGACAGTATCGCAACCAATATTGAACAACTGAGCGAATACGCTAGCGATCCAAGCATTGGCGAAAATAACGCTCAGCAATACAGAGAGCAGCTCAACGCGTTGAGACTAGAATACAAAGATGCCGAGCCAGTAAACTACTTCTACCAGCTCAGTGAAAAGCCGATCATCACTGTTGCTCAAGGACACTGGCCAAGTGAGGTGTTTGAGTTTTGTGGTGGACACAATATTTTTGAAGACAGCGCCTCGCCATATCCGCAAGTTGGTATTGAACAAGTTGTATTAAGAAAACCGCAAGTGATTTTCACTTCTCAGCACGCGATTGAGAATGGAACCATGTGGCAAACATGGGAAGATGAAATCCCAGCAGTCGCTCAAAATCAGATTTGGTCCCTCAATTCAGACTGGATTAATCGCCCGACAACGAGAACTTTGAAAGCGATCCAACAAGTGTGCGATTTCTTCGATAGAGCTAGGCAAAATCACTAACTATTTGCTGCGTTTTTTCGTACAATTCGCCACCGACCTGTCCCTACAATTTTAACTATAAGAGCACCAGTATCATGGACTCCATGCTGCTTTATATTATCGATTTATTTGGCACTGCCATCTTTGCCGTCTCAGGCGTATTTGTCGCTGGCCGTCTTAAGATGGATCCCTTTGGCGTCGCCGTTCTAGGCAGTGTAACCGCGATTGGCGGCGGCACAATTCGTGACATGGCATTGGGTGCAACTCCCGTGTTTTGGATCACCGATACCACCTACCTTTGGGTCATCATCATCACCTGTTTGCTGACCATGATTATTGTAAGACGCCCGAAACGTCTGGCTTGGTGGATATTGCCGGTATGTGATGCGATTGGCCTAGCGGTGTTTGTTGGCATTGGTGTAGAAAAAGCACTTATCTATCAAGATTCAGCACTAGTGGCGATCATCATGGGTGTCATCACCGGCTGCGGTGGCGGTATTATCCGCGACGTACTTGCCCGTGAAGTGCCTATGATTCTAAGAAGTGAAGTCTACGCGACCGCTTGTATCATTGGTGGTACTTTCCATACCATGGCGATCAGCATGGGGCACGATTCAGAAACTGCATTTCTGGCCGGCGTGTTCTCAACACTATTGATAAGGCTTGGCGCTATTCGTTGGCATTTATCATTGCCGACCTTCGCCATCAAATAAGCTAACGTTACAAAGTGAAAGGCTCCCTAGGGCTGTCTCTTATACACAAATCCCTAAGCCACGCTTGGGGATTTTTTTTGAACTATTTTTAGGTTTCATGATCTGATCATCTAAGCAATGACAAGGATGATTATCATGACCTATATAGAGCCAACCCTCTGGGCACAAAAACAGTTCGGTCAAGCCCACCTAAATGACCCTAGACGCACTCAAAGACTCGTTACTCTCGCAGCCTCACTGGCCGAGCAACCTGGTGTACCCGTCTCGAAACTCATTATCTCCCCTGCTGAAATGGAAGGGGCTTATCGCTTCATCCGTAATGAGCAAATCAAAGCAGAAGATATCGCAGAAGCGGGGTTTTATGTCACCGCACAAGAAGCATTAGAGCAACAAACACTTCTTGCCTTAGAAGACACCACTTCTCTCAGTTACTCCCATCGCAGCATTCGAGATGAACTCGGGCACTCCAATCAAGGCAACCGACATCGCGCCATGTTCGTACACTCAACCTTACTTTTTGCTCCCGACACTCAATCTGTTATTGGTTTAATTGAACAACAGCGCTGGACTCGTGATATAGAAAAGCGAGGCCAAAGGCACCAGCATGCGACTCGACCATACAAAGAGAAAGAAAGTTATAAGTGGGAACAAGCCTCTCGCCATGTCGCTGAGCGACTTGGCGATAAAATTTCGGATGTCATTTCTGTGTGCGATAGAGAAGCCGACCTATTTGAATACCTCACTTACAAGCGAGAGCAACAACAAAGGTTCATCGTTAGCTCAATGCAAAGCCGCTGTATTGAAGAGCATGATAATCGTCTTTATAGCTATGCCTCTACCCTGTTATCAGCCGGAGAGAAAGTGCTCGAAATACCGCAAAAAGGGGGGCGTAAAGCTCGCAAGGCTCATTTAGATATCAAATATGCCCCCGTGACACTCAAGTCTCCTGCTAACAAGAAAGAGTTCGATAACATTCCGCTTTACTACGTGGGATGTATAGAACAAGGAGAGAGTAGCGATAAGCTCGTATGGCACTCACTGACTTCTGAGCCGATAACGAGCAAGGAAGAGGCACTCAAAATCGTCAGTTATTATGAGCGGCGCTGGCTGATAGAAGATTTTCATAAAGTCTGGAAAAGTGAAGGGACAGAGGTTGAGCAACTGAGAATGCAAAGTAAGGACAACTTAGAGAGGCTCAGCGTTATTTTGGCTTTTATCGCGACTCGGTTACTCCAGTTGAGGTTTATGAATGAATCAGACGAGTTATCTAAGACCAGTTGTGAGCGGGTATTAAGAGGCAAAGCGTGGAAGTTAATGTGGCTCAAGTTGGAGAAGAAAGAACTACCGAAAGAAGCGCCTAATATATCATGGGCTTACAACGGTATTGCTCGGTTAGGTGGTTGGAAGAATACCAAGCGAACGGG